>JBAQWH010000001.1:0-4762 GCA_049298815.1 Thermoanaerobaculia bacterium
TGCGGCAATCGTCGGCGGCTCAGAGGCTGTGCAGAAAACTGCGACTGCCACCACAGAGGCACAGAGAGCACAGAGGTTCACAGAGCGGAAAACAAAACGCCACCCCTCTGTGTGCCTCTGTGCTCTCTGTGTCTCTGTGGTGACCTACGGCAGCGTTTCCTGCACAGCCTTTCAGGATGACACCCGGGGGCGATCAGTGCGCGGCGGCCGCGAAGTCGAGACGGCGGTAGCGGGTCGTCCCCGGCAGGCAGCTCTTGTGCTCGACGTGGTAGAGGAATTCGTCGCGGAACTTCTTCACGGACGACATGACCGGGCCGATCGCCGCATCGCCGAGGGCGCAGAGCGACTTGCCGCCGATGTTGTCCGCCATGTCGTAGAGCAGGTCGGCATCCTGCGGCCGACCCCCGCCGCGCTCGAGGCGGTCGAGCACGGACTCCAGCCAGTTCGTCCCCTCGCGGCATGGAGTGCACTGCCCGCACGATTCGTGGGCGAAGAATTTCGAGAGACGCCAGACCGCATCGACGATGCACATCGTCTCGTCGATCACGATCACGCCGGCCGAGCCGAGCATCGACCCGGCCTTCATGACCGCATCGAAGTTCATCGGCAGGTCGATCTCGTCAGGGAGGAGCATCGGAGCCGAGGCCCCGCCTGGGATGACCGCCTTGAGCTTCCGGTCGCCGGCGATGCCTCCGCAGTGTTCGTAGATCAGCTCGCGGAGGCTGATCCCCATCGGGAACTCGTACACGCCCGGTTTCTTGACGGCACCGGAGACGCAGTAGAGCTTCGGGCCGGTGTTGCGCGGGCTGCCGAACGATTTGAACCACTCGGCGCCGTTCTTCAGGATCAGCGGGACGCAGGAGAGCGTCTCGACGTTCTGGACGACCGTCGGCCCCCCGAAGACGCCGACCACCGCCGGGAACGGCGGCTTGACGCGCGGCTGGCCGCGGTGGCCTTCGATCGACTCGATGAGTCCGGTCTCTTCGCCGCAGATGTAGGCCCCTGCACCACGATGAACGGTGACGTCGAAATCGAAGGTCGTGCCGAAGATCCCCTTGCCCAGGATCCCCTTCTCGCGCGCCTCTTCGAGCGCGCGGTTGAGCACCGTGGAGCCGTAATGGAACTCACCGCGGATGTAGATGTAGGCCATCGGGCACGAGCCGATCGCGTATGCGGCGATGATCATCCCCTCGATCAGCAGGTGGGGATCCTTCTCGATGATGACGCGGTCCTTGAACGTGCCCGGCTCCGCCTCGTCGGCGTTGCAGAGGAGGTACGTCGGCTTCGGCGCGTTCTTCGGGACGAACGACCACTTCATGCCGGTCGGGAATCCCGCGCCGCCGCGGCCGCGCAGCTCGGAGTCCTTGACCACCTGGACGATGTCCTCCGGCTTCATGGTCGTGAGGACTTTGCGCGCGGTCTCGTATCCACCGCCAGCGAGGTACGTCTCGATGGACTTGGAGTTCGGCTTGTCGATATTGGCGGTCAGTACCTTGATTGGTTCCATTGCATTCCTGTGACGGAAGTGGTCAGTGGTCGGTGGTCAGTAGTTCCGCGCCGGCTCTACCGACCACTGACCACTTGCCACTGACCACTCGTCTTACTTCAGCTTCTCGAGCAGCGTCTCCATCTTCTCGACGCTCATGCTCTCGTGGTAGTCGTTGTTGACCTTGACGACCGGCGCCGTGCCGCACGAGCCGAGGCACTCGACTTCGGTCACGGTGATGCGGCCGTCCGGCGTGGTCTCGCCCGGCTTGATCTCGAGCTTGTCGCAGAGCCCTTCGTAGATGTCGTAGGAGCGCGAGATCATGCAGCTCAGGTTCGTGCAGACCTCGACGTGGTACTTCCCGACCGGCTTCTGGTTGTACATGTTGTAGAACGACACGACACCGAAGACGGTCGCGGGCGAGAGGTCGAGCAGCCCGCCGATGTAATGCACCGCTTCCGGCGAGATCCATCCCCAGACTTCCTGGGCGAGATGGAGCGTCGGCAGGAGCGCGGCTTCCTTGTTCGGGTAGCGCGTGAGGATGTAGTCGAAGCGCGCCTTCGCCTCCGGCGGGAACTCGACGGTCTTCGTCGGATCGGGGAAGCGGTCTTTTGCGTAAGGGTTGTCTGGATGAAGGTCGGCCATGGTCTAGGTCCAGTCGAAGGTCTTCTTCTTCCAGACGTAGACGTAACCAACGCCGAGAAGGAGGATGAAGACGAGCATCTCGCCGAAGACGAACCACTGAAGCCCCGACGAAGTGACGGTGGCATCGCGGTAGATCACGGCCCACGGGTAGAGGAACGCCGCTTCGATGTCGAACAGAATGAACAACATCGCGATCTGGTAGAAGCGGACGTTCACCCGCTTCCTCGTCTCGTCGAGGAGCGGAACACCGCTCTCGTACGGGGCGAGCTTCGACGGATTGCGCTGGTGCTTGCCGACGAACCAGTTCAGCACGAGAAAGATCCCGCCGAACGCGACGGCGACCAGCAGCATGAGGAGGATGGGTACGTAGCTGTGCGTCATAAAAGGCGGGGGAATACTAGTTGGTGAATCGCTGCGTGACAACCGTGGAGATCACGGAGTTCCTCGGTTCCTGAGTTCCTGAGTTCCTCGGGGGGCGAGGCGGACTGCCAGGTTTCTGGTCCACGATGCGATCAACCCTCGGTCACCCCACATCCCCCGAGGAACCGGGGAACTCAGGAACCGAGGAACTCCCCGACTACGCCGCCGAATCCGTCAGATAGGTCATCGCCGCTTCCGGCGAATCGAAGATCTTGAAGATCGTGTCGAGCTTCGTGATCTTCAGCAGCGCGAGGATCCGCTGCGACGGGCGGACCAGCGCCATCTTCCTCTGCCGGTCCTCGAATTTCTGCAGGTAGCCGATCAACTCGCCAAGGCCGGTCGAGTCCATGTAGTTGATCCCCTCGAAGTTGATCATCACGGGGCCGACCTCGTCGGTCAGCACCTTTTCGAGGTAACTCGAGAACTCCTTGGCACTCTCACCCAGCTTGATGACTCCCTGGATGTCGAGGACGGTGACGTCGCTCACGCGGTTCTTGATGATGTTCACGGCGTCGAGAGTTTAGCAGGAGCCGGGCGGCGCGTGCTCACCTGCCCGCTTCGCTCTCTGGGCACCCTCTGTGTTCTCTGTGTCTCCGTGGTGAACAGAAACGTGGAATCACCACAGAGGCACAGAGGAGGCACAGAGGAGCACGGAGGACGCGGCACCCGCGGGTCGCGTGGCCTCTAGTCCCGCTTCTTTTCCTTCCCTATGCCGCTCGTGAACATCGAGATCACCGACAGCAGCAGCGCGCCGAGGATTGCCCAGCCGAATCCGTCGATGTCGAAGCCGGGGACGAGCCACGCAGTCAGCTCGAGCAGGATGGCGTTGAGCACGAGAAGAAACAGTCCGAGCGTGACGATCGTCAGCGGCAGCGTCAGGATGAACAGCACCGGCTTGACCAGCGCATTGAGCAGGCCGAGCACGGCGGCTGCGACCGCCAGCGCGACCCACGTCGTGTAGTGGAAATTCGGCACGACGTGCGCCACGACGAAGAGCGCGAGGGTGTTGATTGCCCAGCGAAGGATCAGTGCCATGACTCATTCACCTCGATGTTCCTGGCCGCCAGCTCCCGCATGAAGACGTCGGGTGGCAGGCAGCGCTCCTGCGGGTGTGCGCCGGTCCGGGTCGCCTGCCCGCGCGCCATCATCAACGCCACGATCGCCGCCGGGAAGGCCGTCGTCCGCATCATCGCGGAGAGGCCGGTCTTCTCGTCGTAGCGATCGATGATGTCGAGCCTCACCATCTGCGACTCCCCTCCCCGGCTCCCTTCGACCTCGACCCTCACGAGCACGACGTCGGGCCCCTCGCCCGGCAGGTTCCGCAGCAGCGTCTCGCCGAAGACCCGCCTGGGCACGACGTTCACGCCGTCGACCGCGATCGGCTCGCTGCTGCAGAGGCCGAGGTCGATCATCGTCTTGAACTTCTCGCAGTGACCCAGGTAACGGATCGTCTTGTAGTCGAGGTTCTTCACGCGGCCCTTGAACGTCTCGGGCAGCGTCGAGGTGCCGCCGGAAGTCTGGAACGCCTCCATCCGGCCGAACGGCTCGGGGAACCGGAGATGCTCGATCTCGGTCATCGACGGGACCGTCAAGAGCTCGCCCTCGCGGATCACGCGGGCATGCTCGACATACTCGTTGATCAGCCCCTCGACGGAGAAGACGATCTGGTAGTCGAGCGGCGGCTTCGGGTCGAGCGGAAGACCGCCGACGCGGATCCGGATGTCGGTGGTCGTGTCGAACTTCGCCGCGGCGTACGCGACGAGGAGCGAGACCATGCCGGGCGCGAGGCCGCAGTCGGGGATCACGTTCACGCCGCGCTCGCGGGCGAGCGGGTCGAGGGCCAGCTCCGCGTCGACCACGTCGTTGTTGCCGCCGAGGTCACAGAAGTGGCTGCCGGCCTCGATCGCAGCGCGGGCCAGGCTCTCGTTGAGACGATAGACGACGCAGCTCAGGGTCGCGGCGTGGCCGCGCATGAGGTCCACGACGGCAACCTGGTCGCTCACGTCGAGCGCGACCGCCTCCACCTTGCTGCCGACCCGCTGCGCGACCTCGCGCGCCTTCTGCGCGTCCATGTCGGCGACGGTGACCTTGGTGACATCGGGTTGGGAAGCGAGATCGAAGACGGCGCCGAGACCCATTCGGCCTGCGCCGAGCACGAGCATTCTCATGGCGCCGGATTGTATGACCCCCGGCTCGAGCCGGGGGTCATAC
>JBAQWH010000002.1:0-1504 GCA_049298815.1 Thermoanaerobaculia bacterium
CTGTGCGCCGGCGCGCCGGGCCAATGCGACCGTACTCGCGCCCGCGAGAAGCGCGACCTCGCCGTGAATGCCGAGCGAGGCGGTGGCCACCGGCACTCCCTCGCGCTCCGCCAGAAACGAGTGCACCCCACTGGCGTGAGTGATCACCCGGCCGAACGCCTCGATGAACGCCGCGAGCTCGGCCGACTCGCTTCCCCACCCTTCTCCCGCCGTTCGCGCCCAGAGTTCTTCCTCGCCTGCGACGATCTCACGCACGGTGATCGACCCGTCGCTCACAACCTCGGATGCCGTCGGCCGGACCAGCACGGTCGAGAGCTCGACCGGCCGGTATCCGCGCTCCGCGAGCAGCACGAGCGTCTCGGGTGCGAGGAACGGGCTCGTCTCGTGGAACACCGGCGCACCGCGGGACGTGAAGAACTGCTCGATCGTCTCGAGCTGCGATTCCGTGACGTCGTTGAAGAGACCGAGGCCGAACGTCTGCGTGAGCGGCGACGCGACGGCATCGAACATCGCGTAGACGCCGTCGATCTCGGTCCAGACGGCGCCGGATTGCGGCTCGATCCGCGCGCGCGCTTCGACGAACGCCGCATTCACGGCCCCTTCCGCCCGCTCGAGCCGCCGCGCAAGCTCCGCATCCGCCAGTGGGATCGTCATCTCGCTCATCCCGGGAGCTTAATCCAGGCAGTGGCGTACGACCGAGGTACGCCCTCGCGCGTGTCATCCTGAGCCGCCGATGCCCCGAAGGGGCTGAGGACGGCGAAGGACCCCGAGCCCAAAGGCGCGGACGGAAATCCCAACCCCACATGCAGGTGCCCCTCCCGTGATGGGCCCCGGGATGGGTCAGTCTGCCGCGGCCGGGCCACGGGACCTCGGCCCGTATAATCCGGCGTCGATGCATCGTCCGTCCGATCGCACCCTCGCGGAATCCGTCGTCATCCCGATCAGCGTGTTCCTTGCCGGTGCAGCGCTGATGGCGATGGAGATCCTCGCGTTCCGCATCATCGGGAAGAACTTCGGGACGGCCCTGCGGGAGACGAGCATCGTGATCTCGGTGTTCCTTCTCGCCATGAGCATCGGATACTGGGGCGGCGGGCGCGTCGTCGACCGCCGGCCGTTCGCCCGGACCCTCGCGCTCGTCCTCCTCCTGGCCGGCATCTCCATCCTTCCCGTCCCTCTTCTCGACCCGATCGTTTCGGATGGCGTCTACGAGTCGGGCCTGCCGCTGCCGCTCCACTCGTTCATCGTGAGCATCGTTCTGTTCAGCATTCCGACCGTCTTGCTCGCGAGCGTGTCGCCGATGGCGACGAGGCTGCTCGCACCGTCGCGCGAAAAGACCGGGTCGACGGCGGGCGTCGTCTCCGCGCTGTCGACCGCCGGGAGCGTCACCGGAAGCCTGGTTGGCGCGTTCGTGCTGATCGAGTGGTTCGACGGCGTCGCCAATGCGATGGCGGCGATCGCGATCGTGATCGTCGCGTGCGCTCTCGTGACCGAGACGGTATCCGGA
>JBAQWH010000003.1:0-2047 GCA_049298815.1 Thermoanaerobaculia bacterium
TCGCGGGAGCGGTCGAAGGGGCGCTGCGTGGAATGCGCGTGGCGCCGCGGATTCGAATCCGGTCGGTTGCTGTGGCTCCGGTCTATTCGTCGACGGATGACGCGGAGCTCCTGAGCGCGACGGTCAATGTCTCGCTCGCGCTGATCTATCCGCGTCGCGAGGAAGGCGGGGCGGAATGAGAATCCCGGCAATCCCGGCACTGCGGGAGCGGTCGGAGTTCTATCCGGCCCGGTTCGAAGGGCGGGTCCCGAAACGGATCCGGATCACGGCGCGGCATGGAGTGACGGCGGATCCTCCGCTCTGTTACTTCGCCGAGAATCGCGATCTCTTCGTCGAAGGCGGGAAGGTATACGACGCCTGGACGAACAGTCACGGCGCGGTCGCGGCCATCCTGGCGAACGGGAAACAGCTGGGGTTGAGGCCGGCCGAGTTCGAGGTAGTCGACTGGTACGACGCCGACGACGTCCTGAGTGCCGGAAGGGACGGCGCGCGATGAACGGCGCGGCGGCGTACGTGGTCACGGTGGAGCTCGCGTGCAGCTATTGCGGCGCCGCGTTCTCGAGGAGTTTCACGCTCGAGGACGATGTGCGCGTGCTGCCGCCGGCTCCGTGGGCGTCTGTCACGGTCACGTGGTCGCGCGAGGTGCGGCGATGGTTCCGTCGGCGGGTAGTGACGGAGTCGCGGCGCGTGCCGGTCAAGTGCGCGCGATGCGGCGGGGGGCCGTGCCGGGTAACGTCGCGGCGGCCGTATGGATCGAGCGTTTCGCCGGAGCGCGAGCTCGAGGCGGAGGTGCGGTCATGAGTGAATCGACGTCGATCGAGTGGACCGGGTCGACCTGGAATCCGGTGCGCGGCTGCACGAAGATCGCGGCCGGCTGCAAAAACTGCTACGCGGAGCGATTCGCGGAGCGGTTCCGGGGGGTGCCAGGGCATCCGTACGAGCTCGGATTTGATCCGCGGACGGCGCCGGATCAGCTCGCGGCGCCGCTCCGGTGGCGGACGCCGCGTCGGATCTTCGTGAATTCCATGTCGGACCTGTTCCATGAGGCGTTTTCGTTCGAGTACATCGCGGCGGTGTTCGGGATCATGGCGGCGTGCGCGGATCGCGAGCTCGGTCACACGTTCCAGGTGCTGACGAAGCGGCCGGCGCGGGCGGCGGAGTTCTTCCGGTGGCTGGGCGGAGACTTGTCGACGATTCAGCGCGATTGGAATTGGTGGCGGCAGTGCGGTCTACACGAGTCGGTTAAGGCGTGGATGGGGTACAACCATCCGGAGCGGCCGTCGGTCAACCTGCGCCGCGGTTGGCCGCTGCCGAACGTGTGGGTCGGGACGTCGGTGTCGACGCAGGCGGATGTCGACAGGAACCTGCCGGAGCTCCTGCGCGTGCCGGCGGCGGTGCGGTTCCTTTCCGCGGAGCCGCTGCTCGAGCCGGTCGGCCTGGGACTGCTGGGGACGATTCCGCGGGACGTGTCGCCGCAATATCTGCTCGTCATGGAGCGGATCGATTGGGTGATCGTCGGCGGCGAGTCGGGCCCGGGGGCGCGTCCGTGTTCGCTCGCGGCAGTCGAATCCGTCGTCGCGCAGTGCCGGGAAACGGACGTGCCGGTGTTCGTGAAACAGCTGGGCGCGCGGCCGATGATGAGCGTTTGCGGTGCTGAGTATCGGCTGAAGCTCAAGAGTCGGAAAGGCGGCGATCCGGAGGAATGGCCGCCGGATCTGCGGATCCGCGAGTTTCCGCGCGAGCTCGAGGTCGGCGCGTGATCACGGGCGAGACGATCGCGACGGGGGCGGCGGGGACCTGTAGGGATTGCGGCGTGACGCTCGAGCTCGAGGTCCTGCAGGCGGCTCGGTTCTATGTCGGGACGATGTGCGCGTGCGGTCCGTACTCGCGCGAAAGCGGCTATTTCGAAACACGCGCGGAGGCGGAGCTCGCGCTCGCGGCCGCGCTCGAGGGGGAGGTGCTGCGGTGATGGATGACCAGGCGGAGCTGGTGTTTCTGCGGAAGTGCCGGGATGAATTGCAGGCGGCGAACACGCGCGAGGTGGAGC
>JBAQWH010000004.1:0-3713 GCA_049298815.1 Thermoanaerobaculia bacterium
GCCTCTGACCAGCCCTGCGAGCAACGCCTGCACGTCGTCGGAGGTGAGCGGGGCGTCGGCCGTTCGCGAGAGACGTCCCCCGATCCGGAAGATCGGAGGCTGGCCTTCGACGATCAGGAGGTCGCTCGCGCTCCGCTCGGCCATGTCGACGAGGAGCTGATCGAGGGCGCTTCCGGCGGTGGCGGGCCAGACGGCGGCGACGCGCGACGTGGCGCCGCTCTCCTCCACGCGTTCCTCCGCAGCCTCCGGCGTCGCGTGGTCGTTGAGCTGGCGGACCAGCTGGTCGAGATCGGGATCGGGAGTGAGGCGCGTCATACGCCGTGATCTACGAATGAAGCGTGCCAGACGTCACGCCGCTCACGATTCCGGAACGACAGCTTCCGGCCCTGCGACCCGCGGCTTGGCGAGCGACGTCACGTAGACGACGCCGATGACGCCGGCGATCGTGAGGAACGCGCCGACGGCGGCGAGCGGCTTGATCATCTCGCCGAGGAAGCTCGCGCCGAGCGCCATCGAGATGAGGACCGCGAGCTGCGAGATCACGCCGACGGTCATCGCATCGACCCAGCGCAGGCTGAACGTCAGGAGGAGCTGGGCCGCGATCGCGCAGAGCGACGTCGCACCGAGCGCGATCCAGTCGGTCGCGTTCGGCGTCCGCCACGTGCCGAGCCCCATCGGCATCGTCACCAGCGTCCCGAGAAGACAGAAACTGGCATAGACCGCCCACGAGTTCTCGCCGCGGCGAGCGGCGCGCATCGACGTCACCGCCGCGCCGGAGGCGAGCGCCGAACCGAGGCCGATCAGCTCCCAACGGCCGAAGCCGAGCACGTCGTCGGGTCTCGCGTTCGCCTGGACCACGAGCAGGATTCCGACGAGTGCCACCGGCATCGGGATCAGCACCTTCGCGCTGATCTTCTCGCCGATGAACAGAATCGAGAAAAGCCCGCTGAAGATGGGGGACGTGTAGTTGAGCAGCGTGGCGATGCCGACGCTCGTGTGCTCGATCGCGATGAAGTAGAGAAGCACCGCGAGACCGCCGAAGAACCCGCGCATCAGCAGCAGATCGAAGCGCTGAAAGGTCATCGCGCTCCGCCGGTAGCGGCCGATGAGGAGCACCGGCAGAAGGCCGATCGCGAAGCGGACCAGAGAGACCTGCGCTCCCGAGAGGCGTGAGGAGGCGATCTTTGCGGCGAAGGCCATGAGGCCGAAGAAGACTGCGGCGGCGGCCATGAGCAGCAAGGCGCGGCGCGTGTCGCGCCGTTGGTCGGGTGCCTCTGTTATCGTCTCCACGGCGGCAGGCGCGCGAAGCGTAGCACGCCGGGAGCAGGCCCTATGTCAGCGATCAAATACAGGGAAGCCGTCCGTTCCGACGCGCCGGCAATCATCGGATTTCAGCTCGCGATGGCACTCGAGACCGAAGAGTTGGCGCTCGACGGCGACGTGCTCGGGCGCGGCGTCGAATCGCTCTTCGCAGACCCTTCGCTCGGAAGGTACTTCGTCGCGGAGACGAGCGGCGACGTCGTCGCCTCGCTGATGATCACGTACGAGTGGAGCGACTGGCGCGACGGGATGGTCTGGTGGATCCAGAGCGTCTACGTCCGTCCCGAGTTCCGCCGCCGCGGGATCTATGCGGGTCTATATGAGAGTGTGAAGTCGGTCGTCGCGGATGATCCGGCGATCGCCGGCATCCGCCTCTACGTCGATCGTCGCAACACCACCGCCCAGGAGGTCTATCGCCGGCTCGGCATGAACGGTGAGCACTATCAGGTCTTCGAGTGGATGAAGGGCGATCGTAGTGAGTGAGCGGGAACGGACCTCAATCCCTTTTACACTTACCTCGTAACTCTTTACTCTTTGAGCATGCGCATGCTTCTGAGGATCGGTCTGGCTGTCGCGGTCGTCGCCGTTGCCGCCGTCGTCGTCGGCTCCGCGGTCGCACAGCCACGGGAAACCGAGAAGCAGGAGACGGCGGCGGTGGCGATGCAGCGTCCCGACTTCAGGGTCGACGTCACCGACGAGATGCGCCGGCACAGTCGGATCCGCGAGGTCCTCTACTTCGTCGGCTTCGCGTACACGCTCCTGGTCCTCGTTCTGGTGCTGGCCACCGGTCTGTCGAAGCGGATGCGGGAGGTTGCGGCCAGGGTCGTGAAGCAGCCGTTCGTGATCGCGATGCTCTACGTTGCGCTGTTCACGATTGTGACCACGGTCCTCGAGTTCCCGCTGGCGTACTACTCCGGTTTCGTCGTTCCGCACCAGTTCGACCTGACGACGCAGAGCCTCGGCTCCTGGATGGGCGACCTCGGCAAGGGGCTCGCGATGAACATCCTGGTGACGGCACCGATCGCCGCTCTGGCCTATCTCGCGATCCGGAAGCTTCGCCGCTGGTGGCTGGCGATCTGGATCGGTGCAGTACCGATCGGCATCCTCCTCGTCGCGCTCCAGCCGCTCGTCTTCGACCCGATGTTCAACAGGTTCGAGCCGCTGCAGGACCAGGTCCTCAGGACGAAGCTTCTGGACCTCGCGTCGCGCGCCGGGATCGAGAGCGGCCGCGTCTACCAGGTCAACAAGTCGAAGCAGACGTCGACGATGAACGCGTACGTGAACGGCATCGGTCCGACGAACCGCATCGTCATGTGGGACACCCTCCTCGCGAAGATGACCCACGACGAAGTCGTCAGCGTGATGGCCCACGAGATGGGCCACTACGTGATGAGACACATCTGGAAGGGGATGGCGTTCGGACTCGCTCTCGCCTTCCCTCTGCTGTTCCTCGGGCAGAAGGTCTACGAGCGCGGGATCGGACGGTGGGGGAGCCGCTGGGGGATCGAGGGTCCAGGCGATCCGGCCGCCCTCCCATGGCTCCTGATCGTCGTGAGCGTCGGCTCGTTCTTCCTGTCGCCGGTCACGAGCGGCTACTCGAGGCGGATCGAGCACCAGGCGGACATTTTCGCGCTCGAGGTCACGCACCAGAACGAGGCGTTCGCCCACGCCTTCATCAAGCTTGCCGAGGACTCGAAGCGCGATCCCGATCCGCCGCGCTTCATGGAGATCTGGCGGTACTCGCATCCGGCAATCTCCCGCCGCATCGCGTTCGCCCTCGACTACCGGCCGTGGGAGCGGGGCGAGCCGAATCGGCTGTGGAAAGAGTGAGCACGACCGTGTGACGCGCGAGGTCTTCGATTCCGGACTTCACACCTCACACTTCGGGACGGGAGGCAGGGCGATGAACAAACTCTTCCCCATGCAGAGCGACCACCCGCTGTTCCGCTATTTCACCGAGGAGGAGCGGCGGCGCACCGAGGCGATCGGGGAGCTTCGCACGATCGACCGCGACGCCTATCTGATCCGAGCTGGCGAGAGTGACTCCTCACTCTTCGCGGTCGAGGACGGTCACCTCGACATCGTTGCGCGGCGGGGTGAAGCCGAGGTCGTGGTTGCCACCGTCGGCCCGGGCGACGTCCTCGGCGAGGTCTCCTTCATCGACGACTCCCCGCGGACCGTCTCGGTGCGGGCAGGGGAGCATGCGGCCACCGTCCGCGTCTGGGACAAGCGGACGCTGTCGGAGTCGCTCGCCTTCGACCCGCAACTGCTGGCGAAATTCGGCGTCGCGATGTCCGAGCTCCTCGTCGAGCGGCTGCGGGATACTGCGCGGAGGGTGTAGGGCCGCTCCGGTGTCATCCTGAGCCGGCGAAGCGCGGCGAAGGACCCCCCGC
>JBAQWH010000005.1:0-3810 GCA_049298815.1 Thermoanaerobaculia bacterium
GTGTCGATGCGGAGGTATTCGAGGAGCAGCTCGATCTCGGGAGTGACGACGGCGGGCTTCGGGATGTAGGTCCGTTCGCGGCGGAACTCGTCCTCTGCCCGTCGATTCCAAAGGATGAAGGCGACGAGAGCCACGCTGAGCAGCCCTACGCCGGTGACGGCGACGATCCGTTCGCGCCGGTGCCGGCGCCGGGCGGCCTCGTCCCGATCGCTCATGCGCGCGCCCGGCGAGGCCTCACCAGCGCGAGCGCTGCGAGCAGGAAGGCAGCCACGATCGAGATCGCGCTGCCGATCAGGATCAACGGATTGCTGTAGCGCATGTCGACGCGATGGGAACCGGCGGGGACGATGATGCCCTGATATCCGATGTTCGTCACGATCGCCTGGACCGGCCGGCCGTCGAGCGTGATCTTCCAGTACTTGTGCGGGGTCACGCTCATCACGAGGAATCCCCGGCCGCTGCTCTCGACGTCGATCGCTGCGGTGTTCGCCGTTTCGCGGTAACCGTGAACGACGCCGCTCGCCGGAGCGAAGGCGCCGGTCTCCACGAATGCAGCGCGGAGGCTGTGGGCTCCGGTCTTGAGCTTCTTGACGAAGTCGTGCCTGTTGACGATCGGCACCATCTCCTCGGCGAAGTAGTAGCGCGGATGGTGCTCGAGCTCCGTGAACTTGACCGGCTGCGCAGCGATGAAGTTACCGCGCACTCTCTTCTTTTCCTGGTCGAACGGGACGTACTCCGCGCGGTACCAGGCGTTCGACATCGCGACGAACGGTTTCCACCAGTCGGGATACCCGGAGCGCTTGAGATCCCAGACGGAGTCGTTGAGGTCGATCGTCGGAAGGAGGGCGGTCTTGTCGTAGTCGCGCTCGAGCACCGTCCGGAGGCCGTGACCGACCGGCGTCATCGGATAGAGACCGTTCCGGACGATCCAGTAGACCGCGCTACCGGTCGAGAAATAGCGGCGGGCCGGGTCTTCCTGGCCGTACCAGTCGACTTCGTGAAAGACGCGGAAAGGCTCCCGGTTCCGTGGGAACTGCGAAGCGGCGGGGGGGGCCTGTGTGAAGAACTTCGCCGGCATGCGCGGATTGAGCTGATGCATGACCGGGCCGAGGTCGAGTGCGACGAACAGCAGCAGCGCAGCGATCCAGACGCTCCGCCTGAAGAGGTAGACGGTCCAGAGGAGGAACGACAGGACGACGCCGCGGACGGTGGCGATGATCCATCCCTCGCGCGACAGCTCGACCATCCTGGAGGCGGCGCGGCCGGCCTTCAGTCCCCAGACCTCCGTAAAGGTGCTCGCGTAGACCGGCAGGAGGGCGAGGAGGGCGAACGCGGCCGCGACGATCGCGGTCGCCAGGGCGAAGCCGACTGCGGCATCGCGGATCGCCGCGTCGCCGTTCAGCATGCGGTCGAGCATCTGCGCAGAGAAGACGATGATCGCGAAGACTCCGATGAGGATGAACTTCTCGGGGTAGCGGATCGAAGTCGCGATTCCGGCTTCGTAAAGGAGGCGCAGGAACGGTGTGTGGCTGCCGAGCGCGATCGCGAGCGAGGCCCCGACGAGAATCAGGACGAACCTGCTGCCGCGCACGCGGACGAAGAGTCCGGCCACGAACAGCGCCGTCACGAGCAGCCCGCTGTAGATGTTGAACAGGAAGGGCGACCCCATGCCGGGGTACAGCCCGCCGCCCCAGTACCACATGATCCTGTCGATCGAGATGTGACCGAGGATGTTCGGGTAGATCAGCTCCGCGATCTTGGCCCAGGGAAAGCTCCAGGCGCTGACGAGCGAGAAGTCGAAGATCCGGGAGCGGGCGGAATCGCCGACGTGGTCGATGGCCGGCATCATCTGCGCGGCGCCGACCGCGATGGCCGCCAGAGAGATGAGGGCGATGAACGCGACGCGCGCGAGCATCTCCGCGATCGTGTCCCGCCAGCGTCCGCCATATTCGCGGGCCGCGTACCACCCCCGGTACATCGCGTACATCCCGATGAGGAAGCCGGTCTGCATGACCGTCGTCGGCTCGCCGACGAGGAACTGCAATCCGAGGAACAGCGACGCGAGCGCGTACGCCCGGATGCCGGGGCGGAACATGAACCGCCGCACGTAGAGGCAGGTGAGCGGCAGCCACGCCGCGCAGTAGAGGATCGGCAGAAGGTTGATGTACGAGAGGTAGATGCCGCCGAGCCCGAAGGCCAGGGCGCCGAAGAACGACGCGGTCGCCCGCAGCTGCATCGACCGGAGCATTGCGTACATTCCGAGGAGGCCGATGTAGACGTGCACCAGGATCTGGAGCCGGTAGCCGAGGTCGTAGCTCGGCAGGAGGATCAGCCAGGTGAGCGGGTAGAACGCTTCGTGCTCGGGGTTGGCCGCCATCGGCTGCCCTGCGTGGAAGAAGCGGTTCCACTGAGGGAACTCGCCGTTCAGCGCGATCTCGCGGAGGATCTGTTTGCTCGGGTAGTAGTAGCGCGTGAGGTCGCGCATGTAGAAGTTCGCGACGCCCGCGAGGACGTCGGCGAAGAGCAGGGTCGCCAGCGCGGCGAGGATCGCGATCGCGATCAGGTCGTGCCGTCTGGAGGTCGCTGCGGGAATGGGCTCGGCGCGGAGAGGTGCGTCGTTCACGGAGCGCGCATTCTACGACTTCGTCGAAGTGCGAAGTAAGAAGTATGAAGTATGAAGTACGAAAACTAAGTACGAGATGTCATGAAATCAACTGCGACTGTTGTTCATACTTCTTAATTCGTACTTCTTAATTCATACGATCGCAGCCTTCGGCCGGAAGATCGGGTGCGACCAGATCCGCTTCTTGTGCATCTTGTACAGCACCATCGTCTTGAGGATCGCGAGGCCGTAACGGCAGCCCTTGAGGAAGCCGACCTGCGACGCTTCGTCGAAGTACCGCGTCCGGATCGGCACCTCGCGGATGCGCAGGTTCGCTGCGACTCCCTGCGCGATGATCTCGGTGTCGAAGACGAAGTCGTCCGAGTTCGCCTCGAAGTTGACCGAGTCGAGGTACTTCTTCGTGTAGGCGCGGAATCCCGAGTGATACTCCGAGAGGTAGGTGTAGAAGGTCGCGTTCTCGACCATCGTCAGGAAGAGGTTCGCGAAGTACTTCCACTTCGGCATCCCTCCCTCGATCGGCCGTCCGCCCAGCATGCGCGAGCCGAAGACCGCATCACACTCGCCGCTCAGCAGCGGTTTGACGAGCTCCGGGATGATGGTCGGGTCGTACTGATGGTCGGGATGCACCATCACCATGATCTCGCCGCCCATTTCGTCCATCGCGGTGCGGTAGCAGGTCTTCTGGTTGCCGCCGTAGCCGCGGTTCTTCTTGTGGACGACGACCTTGAGGCCGAGCTCGCGTGCGAGCTCCACCGTCCGGTCGCGGGAGCAGTCGTCGACCAGGAGGATCTCGTCGACCCAGTCGTTCGGGATGTCGTCGAGCGTCGGCTTCAGCGTGCGTTCGGCGTTGTACGCAGGAAGGACGGCGACGACTCTTTTCTCGCGGTGCGACATGACAGGCGCGGGAGAATAGCACAGCGCCCCAGGGGCTACCGGTCGGCCGGGATGCCGTGAATCCGGAGCGCCTCGGCACGCCGTCTGGTCAGCTCCCGGACTTCCCGTTCGAGCGCCTCGGCCTCCTCCACGCTCCCCCGCCTTCGCAGGTAGTCGACCTCGTCGAGGAGGGCCGGTCCCCGCCAGTGCGCCCCTCCCGGCAGCGAGGTCAGCACGGCGTTGCGCGCGATGAGCGGAGCGACCTCCGGAAGGCGGGCCATCCCTCGCATGCCGCAGATCGTGAGGAAGGCTCC
>JBAQWH010000006.1:0-5465 GCA_049298815.1 Thermoanaerobaculia bacterium
GGCGGCAACGCTGCTCCTGTCCCGTGCCACTCGCTCGCGCGGCCTCCCGCACCGGACAGCCCCTTCCCTCGTGAGCCTTGACGATCCGCACCTTCGCTGCGATGCTTCCGCGCCACATGGGTCCAGAACACGTTCAGCAGCAGTACGAAGTTGATGGCGAGCCTATTTCGCTGTCGCGGCTCGCACAGACGATCAGACGCTACTCCGGCGTACTCTTCGTCGGTCTCGCAGCGGTCGTCGCCGCGTACCTCATCGGAGCAACGGCCGTCCTCCTGATGGCAGAGACGCAGCGGGTGACCTCCATGCCGTTCCGGCTCGAGTTCTCAGGAGCCGACCAGGGTCGATACCCCAACGGCCTGAAGTTCGGTGTGTCGGACATTACCGCGGCCCCCGTTCTCCGCGAGGTCTGGGACACCAATCAGCTCTCGCGGTTCGTCAACTTCCATCACTTCAGCCGGTCGATGTTCGTCCTCGAGGCGAACCGCGAGCTCGACCAGCTCACCGCCGAGTACCAGGCACGGCTCTCAGACACGAAGCTGACGGCGATCGATCGCGAGCGCATCGAGCGGGAGTTTCAGTCGAAACGCGCCGGGATCAGCAAGTCAGACTACGCGATCCAGTTTGTGCCGACGGACGCGACTCGCAAGATTCCGCAGGCTCTGATTCCAAAATTGCTGGACGACACGCTCAGAACCTGGGCGCGGCGTGCCTCCGTCGAGAAGCGCGCCCTCGACTACTACATCCCCGTCTTGTCGGCTAACGTGCTGTCCGACATCCGGCCCGATCGGAACGGGTACCTCGTGCCGCTCCTCCTTCTTCGCCGTCGTGTCGATGACATCATGCGCAACGTCGAGTCGATCGCGGCGATCCCCGGCGCCGAGCTCGTGAGGACGCGGAAAGATCGAGCCTCGCTCGAGGAAATCCGACTCAAGCTCGATGAGCTCGTTCGCTTCAGGCTCGAGCCGCTGATCTCGAGCGCGAGGTCTGCAGGCCTGCTCGGCAACAGCACTCGCGCCGTGCAGCTCCTGCGCGCGCAGCTCGCGCATGACCAACGCCAACTGGCAGCTGCACGCGGTCGTGAGACCGCCCTGCGGCAGGCTCTGGCCACCTACGAGTCGAGCACGGCTACCAGAATCGGCCCTGCCGACATCACCAACCCGGCCGCGGAGCGCGGCAGAGATGAAGGAGCCAAGGCCGAAACGGTCATGCCCCAGCTGTCCGAAGGGTTCCTTGACCGAATCGTATCCCTCGCCGACAGGAACTCGGATCGCGAGTACCGGCAGCGCGTCACCGATGAGATCCGCGGAGCGTCCCTGGCAATGATCCCTCTCGAATCGGCCGTCGCTTACGACATGCAGATGATCGACGCAGTGCAGGCTGCGCCGGCCGGTAACGACACAGCTTCCGTAGCTGAGCTGGAGACCGCGTGGACGGCTCTCCGGGACGATGTACGTCAGGCGATCCTCGACATGAACGAGATCTACCTCCTGGCATCCCGCCAGGTCTACCCGGACACCGAACTTTTTCGCGTTCTAGGGCCACCCTCCTCCTCGACTCACAGGAGCGTCTCAGCCAATCGCATCGCTCTCGGCGGGGTTCTGACGCTGCTCATCGCTCTGCCCCTGCTTCTGGTCGGCATCTTTGTTCACAACCGTATCCGCGAAGAAGAGCAGGCGAGCAGGACCACCACGCTCACTTCCCCTACCTGATCCGCTCCTCCCATTTGGGTTAAAGCATCGGCATGTGCCGGCGCTTTTTCGTTTTGTGGAGCCTCGCGCGACACTCCGGCTGAACCTCGAACGGCTTCGATGTGCTGCAGCGGTAGTGACAGTCGCTCCCCTCCTGGTCGCCGCCTCCGCCTCCTCAGGCGGCGACTCGCCGTCCGCTGGGCGGGTCAGCACGACGTCCCGGCATTCAACGAGGAAAGCCTGGCGCACGAGGAACGGTGGAGGGGCGCAGCTGCGTCATCGCCTTCATCCGCAGCGAAGTCGCCCGCGAACCGCACCAGTCGCGCCCCCGTCACCCCTGTTGATATCGAAGCGGGCGCGACCACCGACTACTTCGTCGAGGCGTCTCCCGACGATCGGCATTGACCGTCGTCAATGCCGTGTATCTGGCCGACCTCCGGACCGCGGTGAACGTGGTGCCTATCGCCGCCGGCTTGAGCGCCGCCACATGGACCGATCCGTCCCAGCGCGGCGTCAGCATCAAGGCGGTCTACATCGCCGAGGCGGAGCGCCCTCACGCCGGCGCTATCCGCGTTGGGCAAAGAGGCCACGCTCACCGACCCGTCCGTCGGGCGCGGGACTCCGGTGAAGGCGGTCTACTTCAGGAACTACGGAACCTCGTGAAGTAGCCTGAGCAAAACCCGACGGAGGCCACGAACCTCCGGTCCTGCCGGCCGATGAGAGTAAGCACGGCACGCGTATAATCCCGTGCATCCAAGCAATCGGTTCCAAAACCGGAGGAGAAGCCGTGTCCAGATTCATTTGCCTGGCGTTCGCGCTGTGTCTGTTTTTTCCGTGGTCTGCCTTTGCAGCCGTCTTCATCGTTCCCGATGACCGCGAACTCGTCGGCAAGGCGGACGGAATCGTCATCGGTGTGGTCCTCGACGGAACGCCTCGGCTACGCGATGATGGCTACGTCGAGACGGTCTACCGCGTCCGGATCCAGCGGACGATGAAAGGCGACTTCAGGCGTGGCTCGGTGATCCAGGTCGTCTCCCCCGGCGGGATCATCGAGAAGCGGATGACCGCAGTCGTCGGCTCGGCACACTTCCGTCCGGAAGACCGCGTCGTCCTGTTTCTGAGCGACGACAACGGCCGGTGGACCCCGACGGACATGACGCTCGGGAAGTTCCGCTTCGTCACCTCGACCGGCGGACAGTCCCTCCTCCTCCGCGACGAGGAGGACATCGTAGGCTTCGACCGCCAGATGCGCACTCACGTCGAGCGCATCCGTCGTGAGCAAGGGTTCTTGAAATTCATCGAAGCGACCACGGCGGGCCGCGATGCAGAGCCCGATTACTTCATCCCGCCCGGCGATGCGATTTCGATTCCCCAGGCCGAGCAGCGCGGGCTCGAGCTGACGAACAACGCCGTCTACGCGCCGCGGAGTTACACGCTACTTTTCACCGGCGGCGGGAACTCCTATCCTGCCCGCTGGCCCGAGGCCCGGATGAGCGCCTCGACCGCGAGGCCCTATTACAAGAGCTCACTTCAGAGCGCCTCTGGCCTACCGGACGGTGGCGTGGCGATGATCACGAGCGGTCTTGCGGGCTGGACGAATGACTGTGCTTCTTACGTGAACATGACCTACGCGGGAACCAACGGCCTGCTGAAGGATCCCGACGACACCATCAACACCGTCATTTGGAATGACCCGGGCGGCCACATTACCGGGAGCTGGACAGGCTCCGGCGTCATCGCCACCGCGTACATGAGCGGCGACGACTTCCACACCTATAACGGGGAGACCGATTGGGTCAGCATCTCCGACGCCGACGTGGTCGTGCAGGACGGCCTCATCGGCACCGAGTCGTTCATGGCCACGGCCATGTCCCACGAGTTCGGCCACGCGATCGGCCTGCGGCACTCGAACACCCACGCGGACGGCACTGCCTGCCTGGTCAGTGACGAGTGCACCACCACCGCGATGATGAATTCGTCGGTTGGGACGCTCTACAACTACACGCTCGATCAGTGGGACAAGAACGCGATCAACGCGATCTACCCGACGGCCTGCAGTCCCGCTCCCGCTGCGCCTACCAACCTGACCGTGACGGCCAGCAGCGCGTCCAACGTCGTGCTGAGCTGGAGCGGATCGGACGGCGCGACCGGCTACAAGGTCTACCGGCGCACCTCCACCGGTAGCGCGTACGGAACGGAGATCGCCACACTTGGCCCCTTCACGTCGCACAACGACACGACGGTCGCCGCGAACACCGGATACCAGTACGTGGTCCGTGCGACGAATGCGGGAGGAACCTCCGGCGACAGCCTGCCGGACTACACGGTCACCACCGGCTTCACCGACACGATGGCCGCAGGACTCTCGGTCAAGCTCGTTCACTTCACCGAGCTTCAGACCGCCGTGAACGCCCTCCGTACGCTGGGCGGGCTGAGCGCGTTCGCCTTCACCGCCCCGACGCCCGCGGGCGGCGTGACGGTCCGCAAGGCGCACATCGACGACCTGCGGACGGCGCTCAACACTGCGCGGACGACGCTCGGCGGCAGCAGTCTCACCTTCGCCGAGTCGCTGACGGCCGGAACCACGACCATCAAGGCGTCGCATCTGACCGAGCTCCGGAACGGCGTGAAGTAACCGGATCACTCATCGAACGAAAAGGCCGGCATGCTTGCCGGCCTTTTTCGTTCGACCCGTCGGGGTCACCCCTTCGCCAGCCGCAGTCGTTCCTCCGCCGCGGTCTCCACCACCTCGCGCAGGTACGCCCCGTACGTGCTGTTCCGCAGCTTCGCGGCGATCGTCAGCACCTGATCCGCGGTGATGTGGCCCAGCAGGTACGCGACCTCTTCCGGGCACGCGATCTTCAGCCCCTGTCGCAGCTCGACCGTCTCGACGAAGTTCGAGGCGGCGAGGAGTGACTCCTGGGTCCCGGTGTCGAGCCACGCATGCCCTCGGCCGAGCTGCTCGACGTGGAGGTCGCCGCTCTCGAGGTAGACGCGGTTCACGTCGGTGATCTCGAGCTCGCCGCGTGCGGACGGCTTCAGGTTCGCTGCGATGTCGACGACGCGGCGGTCGTAGAAGTAGAGCCCGGTCACCGCGAGATTCGACTTCGGCTTCGGTGGCTTCTCCTCGATCGAGATCGCGCGCTTCTCCGCATCCATCTCGACGACGCCGTAGCGCTCGGGGTCGGTGACCCGGTACGCGAAGACGGTCGCGCCGTCCTGCCGCTCGGACGCGCGGCGCAGCGATTCGGTCAGCCCGTGGCCGTAGAAGATGTTGTCACCGAGGATCAGACAGCTCGGGTCGTCGCCGACGAACGGACGGCCGATGATGAAGGCTTCGGCGAGACCGCGCGGCTCCGGCTGCTGCGCGTACTCGATCCGGATTCCCCACTGCGAGCCGTCGCCGAGGAGCTTCTGGAAATGCGTCTGGTCGTGCGGGGTCGTGATGATCAGGAACTCGGTGATCCCCGCCAGCATCAGCGTCGTCAGCGGGTAGTAGATCATCGGCTTGTCGTACACCGGCAGGAGCTGCTTGGAGACGACGGTCGTGATCGGGTAGAGCCGTGTGCCGGACCCTCCGGCGAGGATGATGCCTTTTCTCATGCTGGCGTCTTGGTATCACAGGTTGGGGGCGGCGGGGGGAGTCCCTGAGTTCCTCGGTTCCTGAGTTCCTCGGTTCCTCGGGTTCCTCGGGGCTCCTCGGGGCTCACTCGGGATGGAAAGGCAGTGTCATCCTGAACCGCCGATGCCCCGGAGGGGCTGAGGACGGTGAAGGAC
>JBAQWH010000007.1:0-10720 GCA_049298815.1 Thermoanaerobaculia bacterium
ACAAAGGGCCGTCCCGCTCCGGCGCTCGCGGTCGGCGACAGGGACTGTCCCTTCGCTCTTCCCTCGGCCTGGCCCATGCATATTGACCCGTGAATGGCCGTTCACCGAGAATCGCCGATATCCCCGAAACAGACGGATCACGACGTGTAGAGCACCCGCACGCGAGAAGGAGTGTCTGCCAATGCCCGAAGCGAAAACCAACGGTGAAGTCGAGGCGATGGAGGTTGCCGAGGCTTCGCGTGAGACGGAGTGGGAGAAGCCCTCATTCGTCGGCGACCTGTTTCTCGGGAGACTGAACTTCGATCTGATCCACCCCTTCCCCGAGCAGCCGGCCGCCGACAAAGCCGAAGGCGATGCGTTCCTCGCGAAGCTCGAGCGGTTTCTCGCGGAGAACGTCGACGCCGACGCGATGGACGCTCGAGGCGAGTACGACTACGAGCTGTTCAAGGGCTTCAACGAGCTCGGCGCCTGGGGGATGAAGATCCCGAAGGAGTACGGCGGGCTCGGCTTCTCGACGACGAACTACAACCGCGCGATCGCGCTCGTCTCCACCTGGTGCGGCTCGACCGTCGCGTGGCTCTCCGCGCACCAGTCGATCGGCGTCCCGCAGCCGCTCAAGCTCTTCGGCACCGAGGAGCAGAAGAAGAAGTGGCTCCCGCGGCTTGCGAACGGCGCGATCTCGGCCTTCGCGCTCACCGAGCCGGGTGTCGGCTCCGATCCCGCGAAGATGCAGACGAGCGCAGTCCCGACGCCCGACGGCACGGGGTGGATTCTCAACGGCGAGAAGCTCTGGTGCACGAACGTCACGAAGGCGGAAGTCATCGTCGTCATGGCCCAGACCCCGCCGAAGGTCGTGAAAGGGAAGGAGAAGAAGCAGATCTCCGCCTTCATCCTCGACATGGACACGCCGGGGGTGAGCGTCGACCACCGCTGCCAGTTCATGGGGCTGCGCGCCATCGGCAATGGCCTCGTCCGATTCAAGGACGTCTTCATCCCGAAGGAGAACCTGCTCTGGGGCGAGGGCCTCGGCCTCAAGCTCGCACTGATCACGCTGAATACGGGCCGCCTGACGATTCCCGCGGGCGCTTCCGCGGCGGGACGCCGGATGCTCGAGATCGCGCGCGACTGGTCGAACGAGCGCGTGCAGTGGGGCCTGCCGATCGGCCGGCACGAAGCGGTGGCCGCGAAGCTGTCGTGGATGGCGTCGCACGTCCTCGCCATGGAGTCGATCGTCTGGCTGACTTCGGGGCTCGCGGACCGCGGCGACGTCGACCTCCGCCTCGAGGCGGCGATGGCGAAGCTCTTCAACACCGAGATCGCCTGGCAGTGCGTCGACCACCTCGTGCAGATCCGCGGTGGGCGGGGATTCGAGACCGCGCAGTCGCTCGAGGCGCGCGGCGAGAAGGGCTACCCGGTCGAACGGATCATGCGCGACATGCGCATCAACCGGATCTTCGAGGGAACGAGCGAGATCCAGCACCTCTTCATCGCGCGCGAGGCGGTCGATCCGCACATGAAGCGCGGCTACAAGATCCTCCTCCCCGAGACGCCGGCGGGTGAGAAGGCGGCTGCCGCCGCGAAAGCAGGGGCGTACTACGCCGCCTGGTACCCGAGCCGCTACCTCGGCTGGAGCCGCTTCCCCAAGTACGGCGACTTCGGCCCGCTCGCGGGTCACGTCGGCTACATCGAGCGGCAGTCGCGCCATCTCGCGCGCTCGATCTTCCACGCGATGATGCGCTATCAGGCGAAACTCGAGCGGAAGCAGATGGTGCTCTTCCGCATCGTCGACATCGGCACCGACCTCTTCGCGATGTCGGCGACGATCAGCTACGCGACGATGCTGGCGCAGCGTGGCGAGAAACACGCGCTCGAGCTCGCGGACCTGTTCTGCCGCGAGGCGCGGCTCCGGATCGAACAGAACTTCCGGACGCTCTTCGACAACCACGACGACCTGGCCTACGGCATCGCAAAGAAGATGCTCGGCGGAGAGCTCGAGTGGCTCGAGGGCGACCTCGTGCAGGGCCTCATGCCGACTCCCGAGCAGATCGAAGAAGCGATGGAAAGGCTGGCCTGACCGACCGAAGTGTGAAGTGTGAAGTAAGAAGTGTGAAAACCGCCCGCCCTTTCACACTTCCGCGCAGCGGCCCTACGGTTCCTTCAGGTTCTTCCGCCCCTGCACCTTTTCCTCGTCGTCCATCGTCTCGTGGCCGGCGTAGTTCCGGAGGCAGGCGCCGCAGATCAGCATGTGGTCGTTGCCGGGACGCGGGGCCCAGCCGTCCTCATGCACCGCCGTGTGGAAGCTCCGGATGTACTCCTCCGGCAGCTCCCCCGAGATCTGGCGCTTCCTCGAGCACTCACCGCATTCGAGCAGGGCGCGTCCTTCCATGTCACTTCTCTCCTGCGGCCGGGAAGACCGGGGTGATGTCGACCGGCAGGTCCTTCATCCGCGCGGTCACGCCGGCGATCTCGGGAGTCGAGACTCCGTAGCGCTCGAGCAGGCGCTGTCCGCGGGCGAAGTCGCCGGTGGCCTCGATCGTGAGCAGCTCGGTTGCCAGCGTCCGGACGCCGTCGCGGAACTTCGGGACGTCGACCGTGAACCTGCCATCTGCCACCGGGACGATCGCGTCCTTCTCGCGCAGCCAGTTCCACTGCACCGCCGTGCCGCGGCCGTGCGCCTCGTCGATGCCGAAGCGCATCGAGCGGAACATCAGTCCGGTGTAGGTCGCGTAGAGCTGCTGCTCGTTGAACGTCGTGATGAGGCCTTTGTCGAAGGCGTAGAGGATGTTCCAGATGCCGAGGACGTCGGCCTTGCACTCCTCGATCGAGGAGTAGAGGTTCTTGAGCAGGACGCGGGCGTCGACGCGCTGTCCCGAGCCGGCCGGGTCGGGGATGAGGCCGGGCCCCAAGCCGTGCGAGAGCTCGTGGAAGAGGACCTGGTTGAAGAACGCGTCGAACGAGATGAGCGGGATGAGCGAGGGGTCGAGCACGCGCAGCGCGATCGGGTGCCCGGTCATCCGGAACTTGGCGTCCATCACGTTCTTGAGCAGGACCTTCTTCGATCCCTTCTGTTCGCGGACGACCTCGTCGTTCGGCAGGTTGAACGCCGCGGTCTGGACGCCGCGTCGCGCGTCACCGGCGGTGTAGATCTCCTGGACCACGCGGATCGGCGACTCGGCCCCGCGGTTCGGGTTCTTGTACTCGTCCGGCTCGGGGAGGTTCCTCTCCATGGCCGGGAGGTGACTCGCGTAGACGGCGAGCTTGTCGCTCTCGGGTTTGTCGACGACGGTGACGAACGCCTCGAACGCTGCCTTGTAGTTGAACGCTTCGTCCTCGTAGACCTCGTAAGGTCCGATGACGACCTCGATCGGCCCGTTGAGGTCCATCCAGGCCATGTCGCTCGCCCGGTAGTCGTCCGTGAAGAAGGCCTCGGCCAGCTTCGTCAGGTAGTCGCGCAGCGACTCGTTCTTCGTCAGTGCGGCGGCATCGCGCAGGTGCTGTGCAGCCGGTATCAAGAGGTCGCGGTAGTGCTGCGAATACGGGATTGCGACGAGCTCGGACCCCTGCCGCCGGACGACGGTGAAGAGTCCCTGCAGCGCTTCCTTCTTCGCGGGGTTCGCGGCGACGTAGCGCTCGAGCTCCTCCTTCGTCATGTCGGGCGGGTAGAAGGCGGCTCCATGTGGCTTGGCCCCTCCAGGCCCGAACGGCGCGATGAACGGCTCGTCCTTCGCGAGGCGGTCCCAGCGGCCCTTGTTCGCGAGGAAGTAGAGGAAGCCGGCGCGGTCGAGATCGGAAAGCTCCGACTGTGCCTCGAGGCGGGCCCGGAGTGCCGGATTCTCCTCGGAAACCTGACGCCAGTAGATCTCGTCGATGACCTTCGCGGCCTCGATCAGTCTGGCCACGACGGCGCGCTCGTTCTTGTCGAGCAGTGAGCGGTCATAGTCGATCGGAGTCAGGGGGAGCTGCTTCAGCCGCTCCGGCGTGTCGGCCTTCACTTCGAGCCTGGCCGGGATGGCGTCGGGAGCGGGGGTGGTCATTGGGGTCGTCTGACATGCGATCGGGAGGAGGGCGGTGAGGATGATCGCGAGCCGTTTCATGGGCGCGATTCTATGCGCGTCGCGGGCCACGCGGCACGGCCTGCCGTCCTCCCGCCGCGGGCGCTTTCTTCGTGTTATCGTCAATCGAGACGCCACGATGATCATCGAGTGCCCCAGCTGCCGCTCCAGATACCAGTACGGCGAGGAGCGATTCGACGGAAAACCTTCGAAGAAGATCCGCTGTGCGAAGTGCCAGCAGGTCTTCGAGGTGCAGAATCCGACGCTCGCGACTCCGGAGCCGCCGCCGCAGGAATTCGATGCCGACTCGACGAACGTCGCGAGGTTTGTGCGCAAGTCGCCGGCGCCCGCTGCCGCAGCAGCAGTCCCGGGACACACCGACCGCGCGCCTCTGCTGACTCAGATGCCCCCCGGGAGGCGCATTTCCCTCGCGGTGCTGACCGGAGCCGCGGCGGCGACCGTCCACCGGATCGACAAGCCGCAGATGACGATCGGACGCGCCGGCGCCGACATCAACATCGACGACACGGAAGCCTCGCGACAGCACGCGATGATCGAGGTCCGCGAGACGTCGTTCCGTCTGATCGACCTTGGCTCGACCAACGGGACGCTCGTCGAGGGCCGCAAGATCACCGAGCCGGTGGAGCTGACCGACAAGTCGGAATTTCAGATCGGCGGGACGACTCTCATGCTGATCGTCACCGACGAACAATGATGGCGCGCTCCTGCGACCCGGAACCGATGCGCGGCCAGAGATGAGTGAGATCGAGACCCTCTTCCGCTACAGGCATCTCATCGGAACGCTGACCGCCCGCGATCTGAAGGCGCGTTATCGCGGCTCGATGCTCGGCTTCTTCTGGTCGCTCGCCAACCCGCTCCTCCTCCTCGGCGTCTACACGCTCGTGTTCACGCATGTCTTCCGCGGCGTGGTGAAGCCGTATCCGCTGTTCCTCTTCGCGGGCATCCTCCCGTGGACGTTCTTCGCGGCGGCGGTGCTCGAGTCGACGACGGCCATCTCGTCGAACGCGGGACTGATCAAGAAGGTGATGTTCCCGGCCGAGGCGCTGCCTCTCGTGGTGGTGCTGTCGCACCTCGTGCACTTCGTCCTTGCCCTGCCGGTGCTCCTCGTTGCGATGGGGATCTTCGCGCTGATGGGTCAGTTCACGATCTCGGCGACGGTGCTTCTGTTGCCGGTGGTCATGCTGATCCAGACCGTCTTCGTGGCCGGGGTGGCGATGACGGTCTCCTCCGCGTCGGTACTGTTCCGCGACCTGCGCGACATCGTCGCGAACCTGCTGCAGCTCGGTTTCTTTCTGACGCCGATCATCTACCTGCTCGACAGCTCGTTCATCCCGCGCTACTTTCGCGCGCTCGCACGCTTCAACCCGATGACGCCGTTTGCGGTGGTCTACCAGGACATCGTCTTCTTCGGGCGTCTTCCGAAGCTCTCGGACGCGGTGCTGATCGTCTTCTACGCGCTGCTGTCGATCGTCGTCGGCTTCTTCGTGTTCGATCGCCTGCGCGACACGCTGGCGGAGGCGATCTGATGGTGGTGCGCCCATTCCCGGCCGGAGCGCAGGCCGCATGACCGACTTCGCGATCTCCCTCCGCAACGTCTCGAAGAGCTACCGTCTCTGGGGCCGTCGCTCGCAGTTCGCCACACTGAAGAGTGCGCTGCTCAAGCGTGACCTCAAGCTCTCGCCCGAGGCCTCGGTCGCGGCACTCAAGCGCGTCTCGTTCAGCGTCGACCGAGGGGAGGCGTTCGGCATCATCGGCCGCAACGGCTCGGGGAAGTCGACGCTCCTGAAGCTCATCTCCGGGATCCTCAAGCCGACGGAAGGGAAGCTCGCCGTCAACGGCCGGATCGCCGCGCTCATCGAGCTCGGCGCGGGGTTCCATCCCGAGATCACGGGGCGCGAGAACATCTACGTCAATGGCATCATGCTCGGTCTCTCTCGCCGCGAGCTCGACCAGCGCTTCGACCAGATCGTCGAGTTCTCCGGTATCCGCGAGTTCCTCGACCAGCCGGTGAAGACCTATTCGTCGGGGATGTACGTCCGCCTCGGCTTCGCCATCGCGGTCCACGTCGACCCCGACATCCTCCTCGTCGACGAGGTCCTCTCGGTCGGCGACGAGGAGTTCTCGGCGAAGTGCATCGCGAAGATCCAGGAGATGAAGTACCGCGGCGTGACGCTCGTCTTCGTCACGCACCAGCTCGATCAGGTCCGGCGCCTCTGCGACCGCGCGATCTGGCTCGACCACGGCGAGATCGTCTCGACCGGCGACCCGACGCGCGTCGTCGACGATTACCTGCAGGCCGTTGCCGCCCCGAAGACCAGCCCGGCCCACGGTGCGTCAGTCCACACGGCCGTGCCCGCGGAACCGGCACCCCTCGAGCCGGAGCTCCCCGTCGAGCCGGAGCCCGAGCAGGCGCCGGCGAAGGAGCGCGACCCGCTCGAGGAGGAGCGCTTCGGAAGCGGAGAAGTGCTGCTGCACAGCGTCCGGATGTCGGACCACGACGGACACGAGCTCGTCGCCCTCGGACCCGGCACGCCGGTCATCATCGACATGGACGTCGAGGTGCGTGTCCCGCAGGACGACTTCGTCTTCGGCATCGGCATCTACCACGCCGACGGGACGTGCGTGTACGGGACGAACACCGAGATCGAGGGATTCGCCGCCGAGAGGATCGAGAGGAACGGCCGCGTGCAGTTCATCGTGCCGTCGCTCGACCTCGTCGCCGGCACGTACCGGATCGATGCTGCGATCCACACGAAGAACGGCCGCTCGTTCGACTATCGCCGCGGCGCGCTGCGCTTCATCGTCGGCTCGCGGATGCGCGACGTCGGCGTCTACCGGCCGCAGCACACGTGGAAGTTCGACGGAGGCATCCGTTTCAAGTCGGTCCCGATTCCGACGCGCGACATCCCCGCGCCGATCGCCGAGGCGATCCGCGAAGCCGCTGGCGAACCGGACTCCCCGCCGTCGTCCGAACCGCCGGCTCCGCCGTCCGGCCGGAACCGCCGTCGCCGCCCCTGATTCCCTCCGGTAGAATCCTCACACGTGATCAAACGACTGCTTCTCGCAGCTCTCGTCCTCGTCGTTCTCGTCGTGGCGTGGGAGTGGTACCGGTTCCCGGACATCGCGGCACTCGCGACGAAGCCTCCCGAGACGACCGCGTTCATGGAGCGCCGGAAGGCCGAGCTCCGCGCGGAGGGCAAAGACGACACGCTCCGCCGCGAGTGGGTGCCGTACGCGCGCATCTCGCCCAATCTCCGCCGCGCGGTGCTCGTGGCTGAGGACAACGAGTTCTACGATCACGAAGGCGTCGACGTGCAGGCGATGCGCGAGGCGTTCGAGCGCAACTGGAAGCGCGGCCGCATCACGCACGGCGGATCGACGATCACACAGCAGCTCGCGAAGAACCTCTATCTGTCCCCGTCGAGAAACCCGATGCGCAAGCTGCGCGAATACCTGATCGCCCGGTCGCTCGAGGAGAACCTGACGAAGAAGCGGATCCTCGAGATCTACCTCAACAGCGTGGAGTTCGGCGAGCGGGTCTACGGTGCCGAGGCCGCGGCCCGGTTCTACTTCAAGAAGTCTGCGGCGAGCCTGACGCCGAGCCAGGCGGCACTTCTCGCCGGCTGCCTTCCGAATCCGCGCGTCATGAATCCCGCGAGCCCGAACAAACGCCTGCGTGCGCGCCAGAAGATGATCCTCAGCCGGATGAGGCGCTGGGGCGCCGTCTTCGAGAAGGAAGTGCTCACGCAGAAGAAACCCGCAGCGGCTCCCGCCGTACCTGAGGAGACCACGACGACGGAGACCGCGGCCGGAACCGATTCATCGACCGCCATCGACACGGCGAGCGACGAGCCGGTCGAGGAGACGACGACCGCCGACGAAACGACGACTGACACCACGGCGACCGAGACCTCTGGGACCTCGACGCTGCCGGCGACGACCACGACGGGAGATCCGGTGCCGGATCCCGGCCCATCAACGACCTGACGCACGAAGGAGACCTCATGCAGCAACACGTGAAGATAGTGGCGGTCCTTTCGATCATCTTCGGCGCGTGCCTCGCACTCGTCGGCGCGCTGATCTTCGTCGTCATGTTCGGCGCGGGTGCGATCTCGGGCGACGAGGACGCGATGCTCGCCACCGGCGCGATCGGGACCATCGTGGGCGGCGTCTTCGTCGTCCTCTCTCTCCCTGCGATCGTCGGCGGCATCGGCCTTCTGAAGTACCGGAACTGGGCGCGCGTCCTGATCCTCATCGTCGCGGTCCTGTCGATCCTGAACTTCCCGTTCGGAACGGCGTACGGGGTCTACGCGCTCTACGTCCTGCTCAACAACGAGGCGCAGCCGCTGTTCGCTGCGGCGCCGGCCTGACCGTCTCGCGGCGCTGCGGCGACCTGCAGTCCGGCATCCGGCCATCGCGTCCGGATGCGGGTGGCGCGTGCGGTTCACGTGTCGACGTCGCGCGCCATCTGTCTCGCGAGACAGCACTTGGCCGCGTAAATGTCGAACTGGTCCGCGTTTTGCCCTTGGACCAGCCCGTATGGTGAAACGAGGCGCGAGGCGCAGCAACGAATGGCAAGCGCCGAATGACTATCGAATCATCTGTGCATGTCAGCACCACAGCCGTACTCGCGCGCGCTGGAAGAGAGCATCGCGAATTTCCTCGCGGGCGATCGCAGTCCTCTTCAGCGTTCCGCTCGCGTTCGCGGCGTTCGACTTCCCATCGGCTGCAGAAGCGCTCCGGCTGCGTACAAACGTGGCAACGCCGCGCGTCGAGGCCCAGGTCTCGCAGCAGAATTCACTGCCGCTCATCTCCGACCGCATTCGCGCCGAGTTCCTGAACCCTCCCGTCCAGCCGAGCCGTCTGACGCTCGAGGTCGTGAAGGAGCAGTTCTTCCGGACGCACGTTCCCTATGGCGAGATCATCTACCGGCAGGCTTCGCGGCACGGCGTCCCGCCGGAGCTCGTCGCCGCGGTCGTCCACACCGAGTCCGACTTCCGCCCGCGACTCGTTTCCGACAAGAGCGCGCAGGGACTGATGCAGATCGTCCCGAGCACCGGCCGGCTCCTCGGCCTGTCGAACGCGTTCGACCCGGAACAGAACATCAGCGCCGGCACCCGCTACCTGCGCTATCTCCTCAATCGTTTCAGCGACCAGCGCCTCGCACTCGCGGCCTACAACGCCGGTGAGGGGAACGTCATGCGCTTCGGCGGCATCCCCCCGTTCCCCGAGACGATCGGCTACGTGGACAAGGTGCACTCGCGGACGCGCATGTACCGCCAGCGCGTGCGCAGCCGCTACCTCGCGAACGCCCGCATCTCCGCGCACTGAGATCGCAGAGGGCGAGGCGGCGCATTCGTCTCGGGGTTCCTCCGTTCCCCTGGACACCACAGAGACACAGAGAACACAGAGACTCACAGAGGGTGAGGGGACGTTTCTATCTCTGTGTTCCTCTGTGCCTCTGTGTCTCTGTGGTTCGGGTCCCTCACCCTAACCGCACGCGGGGATCGTGAAGCGGAACGTGGTGCCGCGGCCTTCTTCACTCTCGACCCAGATCCTGCCGCCGTGCGATTCGACGATGCCCTTCGCGATCGCGAGGCCGAGGCCTGCGCCGTGACGCTCGGCGCGCTTCGCCTGCCAGAAGCGGCTGAAGATCTGCTCGCGGTCCTCCGCAGGGATCCCCGGCCCGTCGTCGGCGACGCTGAAGATCACCTCGCGGGTGCCGGGACTGGCAATCAGCGTGATCGAGCCCGATGCAGGCGTGAACTTGATCGCGTTGCCGACGAGGTTCGACAACACCTGAATGACGCGGTGACGGTCGGCCTGGACGCGGGGAACGTCACCTTCGATGCGGCTGCCGAGGCCGACCCCTGCAGCCGACGCCTGGGAGGCGAACAGGTGCTCCGCTTCTTCGAGCAGGGCCGCGACGTCGACCGGCTCGGGCTCGACTGGGAGATGCTTGCCGCCTTCCATCCGGGTCACGTCGAGGAGGTCTGCGATCAGTCTCGCCATCTGACGCGCCGAGACGTCCATCATGTCGATCTGCTCGCGGTCCTCTTCGGTGAGCGCCTCGGACTGTTTCAACAGCGATGCGCCGAGCGTGACGGCGTTGAGGGGATTGCGCAGGTCGTGCGACACGATCGCGAGCACCTCCTCGCGGGCACGGACCGCCTGCTGCGACTCCAGGTAGAGGCGCGCATTGTCGATCGCGAGCGATGCGCGGCGCGCGATCTCGACGAACAGCGGAAGGTCGGACGGCGTGAACGGCTTGGCTTCGTGCGACAAGAGCGAGATCACGCCGATTGCCTGACCGCGGCTGACGAGCGGCATGATCAGGATTGACGCCGTGTCATTCGAGGACTCGCCCGCGATGAATGCGAGCAGGTCGGGTGAGGGCGGCAGCAGATGCGGCTCTCGCGACTGCATGATCCGGACGATCCCTTCCGGGACGTCGCGCCGCTCCGTGCCGATCAGCTCCGCGAGCCTCTTCGCGCTGTGCGCGTCGTGGTGTTCGGTCGCCGCGCGGCGGAGCGACCCGTTCTGCTCGGCGACGTCCAGCACACCCGCCTCCCCGACGTTCGGCACGAGGAGCTTCACGATCGTGTTGATCGTCTGCTGGTACTCGAGCGAGGTGGCCAGCTCCTGGC
>JBAQWH010000008.1:0-10713 GCA_049298815.1 Thermoanaerobaculia bacterium
CCGCGGGAGCGAACGATCCGATCCCGCACGGCGGTCCCGGGGTTCGCATCGCGCCGGAAGAACGAAGTCACATCAGTCACCGGCGCGGCTGCACCGGGTGCGGTCGACGGGTCCCCGACTCCGCGGCGCGCGATCGCCTTGATCGCTCCTGCCGGATCTCTGAACTGCTCGTTGGTGAACCTCGCCGGGTCGCTCGAGACCGTCGCGAAACCGCCGGTGGAGCGGCCGAGGCGCGCCTTAACGGCGTCGATGGTGAGCGCCGCACGATCGACTCGCGTCGAGACGATCGTGTTCGAGTCGAGGAACGTCCACGGGCGGAGGTCCATCTCGCCTACCCGGACGCGGCCGTAGAAGCCCGCGCCGAACGTGACGCCCCGGCTGCGGTACGGATCGTAGGCCCAGTCGTAGTACGGCCGGTGGCAGTCCCACCAACCCGCCGGAGCCCATCCGAAGAAGCCGGGCTCGTACCACCAGTAAACCCAGGCGGGCGCGTAACCGCCGCCAGGGACCCAGACCCATCCGTACATCGAGTCAAAGGCCCAGCGACCGTAGTGGTACGGCGCCCAGCCCCAGGGCTCGTACGAGACCCAGGTCAGGTAGCCGTGGCGGCTGCGGTGCCAGTAGCCGTTGTAGTAGGGGCGCCAGCCGACGGAGACGAAGGGGCGCCAGCTCCAGCCGATGCCCGCCACCATGACCCAGCGGCCGTTTGCGTCGAGCTCGTCGCCGTAGTGCGACATGCGCCGGTCGAGATAACGGCTCGACTGGGCACCGTTGCGCTCGGCCCGGCGGGCAAACCACCGCTCGAAGTCGTCGCCGCCGTATTCGACATCGCTGACGAGGTCGTAGACGCCACGATCGTCGAGCGACGCGCCTTCCCCTGCACGAAGCCGCGTCCTGCGTGTCGGGGTGCGCACTTCGATCGAGCCTTCGAACACGATGACGCGGTCCGCGCCGCGCGCGTCGGCCTCGACGAAGTACACCGCCTCGCGCTGCGCGATGTAGCTCGCGTGCCGTGTGTCGAGCCTGACGAACTCCCGACCGATCTCCGTGCGGTGCACGCCGATCTTGCCGTATCGCAGCTCGACGACCGTCTGCGAGTCTTCTCCCTCGTAACTGTCGAGGATCGACTCGAGCCGGACCGCCGTCGCGCGGTCGATGCCGAGGACGTTGCCGTCCGAAAGGCGGATCTCGGCGCGACCGCGACGGCTGGTCACGACCTCGTCGCCGGGGAAGATCGGGAGGTTGACCCGAGCTTCGATCTCGCGGCCATCCTCGGCCTGCCGGACGACCGTACCGCCGTCGTCATACGAGAGATACGACTGGTGCTTTTCGACGGCGAGCGCCGGAAGCGCCAGCAGCATCGTGAAAGTGAGAGACAGCAGAGCGGCTTTTCTCATGGGCTTCTCCTGCAACCGAGAGCCGCTGGTGCGGCGCACGTGCCACGATACTGCTGAGTATTTCGCCTTTGATTTCAGCTACTTATCGCAATTGCCCGCCCCGGTCTCCCTCGCCGATGTCCTGTATCGGGGAGATCCCGTCCTCGCCGGGTTACGTTCCCCAGCTGAGACGGTGCGCCAGGACCGGAGGAAGACCGGCATCGAGAATCGCACCCTGGGTCTCGGCGCGGTCGTAATCGACTCGCAGGAACTGCACCGTGGCGGGGTCGGAGTCGTAGATCGCGAAGCTGGCGGCCGGATTCCGGTCGCGCGGCTGCCCCACCGAACCGGGGTTGATGAGATAGCGGAATCCCGGCTCCAGCTTGATCCGGGTCTCGTCCTTCGGCACCAGAGCCCCCATCCGTCCGGTTGCATGGACCGAGTAGAGGGCGGGAAGGTGCGTGTGTCCGTACAGGATCACGTTCGCCCCGAAGTTCGCGAACACCTGTGCGGCATGATGGATCGTGAAGACGTAGTCGTCCTCGTCGAACGGCGAGCCGTGACAGAGCATGAGCGACCGGTACTCCACCGGGCCGAGCGGCAGGTCCTGGATGAAGCGCCGGTTGGCGCCGCTCAGGTGCACGCGGGTCCAGAGGACGGCGGCCCGGGCGGCCTCGTTGAACTCGGTCGCGTCGTCGTTGCGCGAGACGACCCGGTCGTGATTCCCCCGGATGAAGACCTTGGTCCGCTTGAGTCGCCGCATCGCGTCGAGGACCTGGTTCGGCTGGGCGCCGTACCCGACGAAATCCCCGAGGCAGATGATGGTATCGAACCGTTTGCGCCGGACGCGCGCGAGGACTGCGCGAAGCGCGGCCGCGTTCGAGTGGATGTCCGAGACGATGAGCGCCCTCACGAGCGCCTCCACGAGGAGTGCCGCGCCGCCTCGAGCACGGTCCTCGGCATGTCGAGGACCAGCCGTTCCGCGATCTCGCCCGGCGTCTCTTCTTCCCTGATCTCGATCGTGAGATCGCACATCCGGTAGAACTTGATGCGGTTCGCGTAGAGCTCGTGCGTCGCGATGTCGTCGCGGAACAGAGGTCGTTCGGCGGCTCTCTCCCCCACGCGGGAACGAAGGAGCGAGTAGGGCGCCGACAGGTAGACCGAGAGCCCCTCGGCCCGAATGAACTGGATGTTCTCCTCGAACGTGAACGTCCCGCCACCGGTCGCGACGACCGCGTTCTCGAGATGGCGGGTGGCGCGCAGCATGTCGCGCTCCCGCTTGCGGAAGTACGGCTCTCCGTGCGTCCCGAAAATGTCCTTGATCGACGAGCTCTCCGCCGCCTCGATCAACTCGTCCAGATCGAAAAAGGGCGCACCTACGCGCGTGGCGAGCTCCCGCCCGACCGTGGTCTTTCCGGCGCCCATGAATCCGACGAGATAAATCTTCATGTCAGTCGTTAGTCGTTAGTCGTTAGGGGTTAGGGGTCAGTGATGAGTCGGGCCGCGCTCGGCGGGGAGCAGACAAAGGCATCGCAGATCCAGAGCCGGTGAAATCCCGGCCCTCAACAGCCGACCCTCTAGACTGACGACTAACCACTAACGACTAACCACTGACCACTCGCCGCTTCGTCTCAGCGCTCGAAAACCGGATTGAAATGATCCATGAATCGGGTCGAGAAATCTCCGCGGATGAAGCGCTCGTCCGCGAGGATGGCGCGGTGCAGCGGGAGCGTGGTCTTGACCCCCTCGACGACGAACTGCTCGAGCGCGCGGCGCCCCTTGGCGATCGCCTCGGCGCGGTCGTCGCCGCGAACGATCAGCTTCGCGAGAAGCGAATCGTAGTGAGGCGGCACGACGTAGCCGGCGTAGACGTGGGTGTCGACGCGGACCCCGCGGCCTCCGGGAAGGTGGAGCGCCACGATCTTGCCGGGATTCGGTGCAAAGGTCACGGGGTCTTCCGCGTTGATGCGGAACTCGATCGCGTGGCCGCGCAGCTGCAGGTTCTCCGGCACGCTCAACTTCGCCCCCGCGGCGACCAGGATCTGCTCCTTCACGAGGTCGATGCCCGTGACCTCCTCGGTCACCGGATGCTCGACCTGGATGCGGGTGTTCATCTCCATGAAGTAGAACTCGCCGTCCTGGTAGAGGAACTCGATGGTGCCGGCGTTCTCGTAGTCGACCGCGCGGCAGAGTCGGACCGCGGCCTCGCTCATCTTCGCGCGCATCGCCTCGTCGATCGCCGGGGACGGCGATTCCTCGAGCAGCTTCTGATGACGCCGCTGGATGGAGCACTCGCGCTCGCCGAGGGAGACCACCCGGCCGAACGAGTCGCCGAAGACCTGCATCTCGATGTGACGGGGTCGCTCGAGGTATTTCTCGAGGTAGACATCGGCGACACCGAACGCGCGCTCGGCCTCGATCCGCGCCGTCTCGTACTGCGACTGCAGGTCGTCCTCGTTCCAGCAGATGCGCATCCCACGGCCACCACCACCGGCTGAGGCCTTGAGGATGACGGGGAATCCGATCGACTTCGCGACGTCCATCGCGTCGTCGACGGTCTTCAAGGCGCCGTCGCTGCCGGGAATGATCGGCACGCCGGCCTTGGCCGCCGTCTCGCGAGCGACCGCCTTGTCGCCCATCCGCCGGATCGCGTCAGGGGAGGGACCGATGAAGGTCATGTTGCACTCGCCCACGATCTCGGCGAAATGCGCGTTCTCCGCGAGGAACCCGTAGCCGGGATGGATCGCGTCGGCCCCGCTGATCTCGGCCGCGGCGATGATGGAGGAGATGCTCAGGTAGCTCTGCTTGGACGCTGCCGGACCGATGCAGACGTCGTCGTCCGCGTAACGGACATGGAGTGAGTCGCGGTCGGCGGCCGAGTGGACCGCGACCGTCTTGATGCCCAGCTCCTTGCACGCCGCGATGATGCGCAGCGCGATCTCGCCACGATTGGCAATCAGGACTTTAGAGATCATCGCGGGCGGCTAAACCTTGACCGCGAACAGCTTCTCGCCGTACTCGACCGGCTGGCCGTTCTGGGGGTAGATCTTCACGATGGAGCCTTCGATGTCCGACTCGATCTCGTTCATCAGCTTCATCGCTTCCACGATGCAGAGGACCTTCCCGTTCGTGATGCGATCTCCGACGTTGACGAACGAACTCGCCTCGGGATTCGGCGCGCGGTAGAACGTGCCGACGATCGGCGATGTGATGATGTGGAGCCCCGCTTCGCTCTCCTCTTCGGCCGCGCGCGCCTCGGCGACACGCGCTGCCTCGGTCGCGGCGGGAGACATCGGCGCCGCATGCTGCGGCTCGTAACGAACCTCACCGGCCGGGGCATGCACGAACGTCGGCTGCGCCGGCTTGCCGTCGATGCGGATCCTGGTGCCAGCCTGTTCGATTTCGACCGCGGTGACACCGCGCTCAGCCACCTTGTCGATGAGCTCGAGAATTTCCTTGAAGTTCAATGCGACCTCTCTAGATAAGCTCGTCGCGAAGCGCGTGCTTCGCCTTCGATAGCTCGAATCGCGCCCGACCATAGTTGCCGTCGGGCTGCAGGACGAGAAGGATGTAGTACTCGGATGTGACCTGGGAAAGAAACGTGACGTACTTCTCGGTCACGAGCGCGAACTGGAGCACTTCACCCGTATTGAGCTCCGTGTTCGAAAGGCGGACCGACTTGATGAACCCGCCGAACTCCGCACCCATCACTTCGAGCGGAACGCTTGCGACGTTCACCGACGCGATCGCGATCCCATCGAGCGAGATCAGGCTCGCAGCCAGGCAACCACCGACCCGTAGCTGCAGGTCCTCCAACACCGACCTAAACACGCCCCACCTCTTTCCGCGTGACCTTCGCGAGCCATTCCTGGAGCCGGGCGATCTTCTGCTCGGGTGAAAGCGGGGCGGAGACCGCCGGCCTCGACAGCGACTCGAGGCGCGCGCGCACGGCTTCGTTGCCCGGATCGCGCATCAGGAGACTCTCGTAAATCTGCCGCGCGTAGTCCACGAGACCCTGACGCACGTAGAGGTCGGCCATCGTGATCGTGCTGCTGAGGTCCTCGGGCGGATGCGACGCCCGCCCGTCTCCCTCGTCGAACGGCTCCGCTGCAGGAGCGAACACGTCCGCTTCGTCCTGTCCCCCAGATTCCTCTTCGACCTGCCCCGCGTACGCGAGGTCCGGCGTCGATGTCTCCGCAGCCGACACCCCCGTCGCGACCGCCGCCTCTTCGAAAAGCGACGGCGCCTGGGGCTCAAAGTCGATCGAGGGAGGCGATGGAGCCGACTCGATCGCCGGCAACGGCTCCTCCTCAACAACCGGAGGGGGGACCTCCGACTCGACTGGAGCGGTTCCGATGTGCACGCCGGGAGGAGCTTCGATCTCGAGTGCGGCAGCCGAGTAATCCGGCACCGGCTCTTCGAATGGACTCAGTTCGTGCGAAGCCAGCATCGGCTCGGCATCGCCTGTAGCGGCTTCGATCTGCTGCCCCTGTGCCATCGACTCGACGGACGGCTCGAGCGGGAGCGACTCGCCGAAGGCGCCCGCCTCCTCTTCGTCCGGCGCCGCAAACGGCGATTCCACCGGAGCCCCGACCTCTGCGTCGCCGAGCGCCACTGCGGGCTCATCGTCCGGATCCGGAGACGGCGCTTCGGCGGACGAGTCCTGCGATGCGAAGGGGGCTGGCTCTTCGAAGAGGGACTCGGGAGGATTCAGATCGCGATCGAGACTCTCGACGACCGTGGCGAGCTCTTCGTCGCCCGGCATCAACGCCTGAACGAGCTTGTACTTCTTGATCGCCTCGAGCTTCTCGCCGACCTCGAGGTAACAATCGCCGAGAAGCCTGGCGGCCACGACATTGGCCGGATCGATCTGCATCGCGCGCAGGAGCGGATCGATCGCGTCGGCATCGCGCTTCTGCTCGCGAAGAACCCTGCCGAGACTCACCCAGGCCGCGAGATACGCCTGGTGGTTGGCGAGCCCGCCGCGAAGGACCTGCTCGGCCTCCTCATGCTGCCCGGCTTTCCGCAGCTCTTCCGCGAGCGGATAGAACATACGGCTGTTCGGCTCCGTCCGCAGTCGGGACCGGAGCTCGTCGATCTTGGGGCTGGAAGCCGGTTGAGCCATCTTCGCCTGCCGGGGATGAATTCTTTACTGAAAGCGCCCGCGGCGCAACCTGACGAGACGCGAACCGCCCCACGAGGGGGCGGTTCGGCATCAGGGTCTCGAGTGCAGCCTATTGCGTTGAGCCCGTCAGTGCGACCGACGGATCGTTGGCATTGGTCAGGATCGTAAGACTGCCTGTCGCGGTGGATCCAGCGGCGCCTGGTGCGTAGGACACCGTGATCGTCGCGGTTTCGCACGGCGCGAGGTTGTGGTTTGCAGGCGGTCCCGAAACGGTGAACCCAGGCGACACGGTGTAGCTGTTGATGATCAGCGTGGTCGTCCCGGTGTTCGACACGGTCACGGAGGCCACGCCGGGGGGGCCTGGCTGATTGCCGGGGGTTGCGCTGTCCACATCGGCGCGAGCCGTCAGCGTCAGGCTCATCGGGGTCACCGCCGCACGCGGCAGGGCCGGCGGATCGACCGTGATCCCGTTGGTCAACGTATCGGTGCATCCGGTGTCGAGCGCGGTGTAGATGATGTTGAAGCTGGTCGGGATGGAGATCGCACCACCAGCCGGACACGCCTCGGTTCCCAGCGTGAGGTTCGACGGGACAGTGATGGTGTAGCTGGCGCTGCCATCGGCGTTGACCGTCACCGCGGTGATCGAGACGTTCTTGTCGCCGATCTGGATACGCGGAATCAGGCCGGGGTTGGCGACGCGGATCACCGCAGGAGAGCCCGGGTTGATCGGCGTGCCGCTGACGCCCAGGATGATCGGCTTCAGCACCTTGTAGATGAAGATCGGGCCCTCTGCCGAGATCCCGGTTTCGATGTTCGTGACGACGACCGGCCCGGTCGGGGCGGCGCAGCCGGCCACTTCGACGGCCGACGTCTCGACGATGAGCTTCGTGCCGCTGCGCGCGTCGATGACGCGGGCCGCGACGCCTGCAATGCTCACCGCGACCGGGTCGTCGAAGCCGACGCCGTCGATCGTGACGCGGGTTCCTCCAGTGTAGAGGCCCTGATTCGGTGAGATCGCGGTGATCGCCATCCCCGGCGTGTACCGGAATCCGTTGGAGAGGGTGGTGCGGGTCCCCGACGCGATGTTCACGACGGTGATCGGGACGAAGCCGGTCGTCGGCTCGGAGCCGGTCCCGGTCGTGTCGCGCGCCGTCGGAGTCTGAACCTTGATGTTGTCGAAGTGCGTCTCGATGACCCGCGCCTCGGCGGCCCCGAAGAGGACCTGCACGTTGGACATTTCGAAGTTCGATCCGAAGATCGTGACGATCGTCCCGCCCTGCGGCGGGCCGGAGTTCGGGCTGACGGTGGTGATGTTCGGCGTCAGCTGCGTGGAGCGGAATGCGAACGGAGTCGCGACGACGATCCTCGTCTCGGCTGCGCTGTCCGCTTCGAGGACGACCGTGACCGGTGCCTGGAGCTGCTGTCCAGCGGCCAGGTTGACCGACGGCGTCACGACGACGATTTCGGTCGCTGTGACCGAAACGACCATTCCTTCGCGCGGCTGCGTCTCGCCGACATCGAAGAAGACGCGGACGCGCTCGCGGAAGTTCGTGCCCTGAATTTTGATGGTCTCGCCACCCTGCGGACGCCCGAAGTTCGGCGTGATTCCGGTGACGGTCGGACGGTTGCTGCCGCGGAACGTCACCTGGGTCGTCCCGGTCACGCCTCCCGCTTTGACTGAAATCGTCGCGGTCCCCGCCGTTCCGGAGGTGAGGGTCGCGCGGGCGACGCCGTTGGTGGTCGTCACGATCGCGGTGACGGCACCGCTCTCGGTGAACGTGCCGGTCGTGGTGGTGAACTCGACCTGCGTGCCGTCCGGGACGGGATCGGCACCATGGGTGACATTGGCGACGATGACCGAGTTCAGACCGGTCTCGAGGTCGTTCGGCGTGGCCGCGACGGTGAGCGAGTACGACTTGCCGCCGAAGACGACCTGCGTGTTGCGCGAGACGTTCTGGACGGTCACCGTAATCACCGCCGTGCCGGCCGAGGTGGCAGAAAGCGATGCGGTCGCCACGCCGGCCGTCGTCGTGCGGATGGTGACCGGCTGGCCGGTGTCGGCGAATGTGCCGTTGGTGGTCGTGAACTCGACCGCCGTTCCGTCCGGCACCGCCGCACCGTTGCTGGTCACGCTCGCGGTGATCACCGATGTCTTGTCGACTTCGAGCGACTGGGGCGAAGCGGAGAGCGTGATCGAGATGCCGGTCGGGGTGGTCCCGCCGCCGGTGGGCGGGTTGCCGCCGCCAACCGGGGGCGCAGTCGGAGACTCGCCCTTGCAAGCCGCGAAAACGAAGACGATCGCGAAAGCCGCGAGCCAGAGTTTCCGCTGTCTGAACTTAGTCATTGTCATACCCCCGTCAGCGTCTCTCACACCACACTCACCAGCACGAGAGCCACGAGTTGCGGTCGCGCTCAGGCGCAGCCTCCGCAGGAGAAACAGAAATCGAGCGGCATCCGCGTGGTGCCGTACACGTCATCACCGGCGAGCGTCTGACCGAACACTTCCAGGAGGACATCCATCTTCACGATGCGGGAGCCCGTCTCCGGGTCGCGGCCGCCGTTGTTCGGCCACAGCGCGACGAACGGAGCCTGGGTCAGCGCGCCCGGCTCGAAAGCGAGGAAATTCGAGAGCCCCGCAGGCGAGCCGCCGACCGTGAGAAGTGTGTCGATCGACCGGACGAACGGGGCGGGCACCGTCTTGCCGCCGTCGGTCCGGACGTAGGACACGCGGTATCGGAGAATTCGAACGTCTACGAACGGTCCGGCGGCGTTCGCGTTCTTGGCGATGGCCCGCATCTGAACCGTCCCGATCGCCTCGTCGCACCCGGTACCACCGCCCAGATCGATCTGATTCATGTTCTGCGAGTTCGTGACGACGAGTTGGACCGGCGCTGCGTTGTCCGACAGCTCGCTGCTGCAGCCGAGCGCCAGCACGGCGACCGCCGCGACGGCCGCTGCCGTGATCGTTCTCTTCATGATGCTCCGCATACGCCCTCCCACACCTAACCCCGCACGATCCGCGGCGTGATGAAAATCAGCAGTTCGTCGTGCGACGTCTGCACGTTGTGCGACTTGAACAGATTGCCGAGGATCGGGATCTGATGAACGAACGGTAGCCGCGACTGCGCGTTGTTGTCGCGCGTCTGGAAGATGCCGGCGATCACCGCCGTGCCGCCGTCACGCACCATGAGGCGCGTCCGGGCCTGGCGAGTCGTGAGCGGCGTTCCGGCCGCCCCTTCGATCGTCAGACCGGTGGCCGGCTCGTTCTTCTGCACCGCGATTTCCATGATGACGGTGCCGGCCTCGGTGATCTGCGGCGTCACCGAAAGCCGCAGCGTCGCGTCGAGGTACTGCACCGTCGTCGTGAAGTTGACCCGCGTCTGATACGGGATCTGGAAGCCGCTCTGGATCTCCGCGGGCTGGTTGTTCTCCGTCGTCACACGCGGTGCCGAGATGACCCGGATGTAGCCCTGGCTCTCCGCCGCATGCAGCGCGAAGTCGAGCGAGAAGGTCCCCAGCACGTCGGTCAGGCTGACGCCGAGGACCGGGGCCGCACCGCCGGTGAAGGAGAACGGACCACCGACGTACCCGACGCGGTTCGGGAAGACCAGACCGGTCCCGTTGCCGAGTGCCGGGTCGAGCACTCCTTCGAATCCGTAGCTGAACCCGTACTGCTGCGCAAACGTGCGCGAGCTCTCGACGATCCTCGCCTCGATCACGACCTGCCGGTTCGGGATGTCGAGCGTCGTCAGGAGGTTCTGCATCGTCTGCAGGTACGCCGGGATTTCGCTGATGATCAACTGATTCGTGCGCGCGTCGACGATGATCTGCGCCCGAGGCGAGGCGATCTGCCGGAGGAGTCCGGCTACGTCGTTCGCTTTCGCGTACGAGAGCTTGTACGAAATCGCGGTCAGAGGAACGTTGAGCCTCTCCTCGTCCGCGAGCCGCCGCGTGGCGGCGGTCTCTGCCGCGATCCGGTCGACCGTGCCGATCCGCATCACGTTTCCTTCGAGCACGAACGTGAGGCCGTTCTGCCGGAGGATGATGTCGAGCGCCTGATCCCACGGGACGTCGACGAAGTCCACCGTGACCGAGCCGCTGACACCGGGATCGACCGCGATGTTGAGGCCGGTGAGCTCGGCGAACGTCGCAAAGACGTCGCGGATGTCGGCATCCTTCAGGTTGAGCGAAAGCGGCTCTCCGTTGTACTGG
>JBAQWH010000009.1:0-15564 GCA_049298815.1 Thermoanaerobaculia bacterium
GAGCAGGTGGCGTCGTCGCTGGCTCGAGCGGAGCAGGCGGTGGCGCCGCCTGCTCGTTCAACTCGGCCTCGATGACGACACGCTTCATGCCGCCGAGGAATCCGCGCTTCTCGAGAAGCACGTGATAGGTGATCTGGGTGCGTTCCGCTCCGAACGCGGCCGAAGCGCTCGTGAGCGCCTCTTCGAGATTCCGTCCTTCAAAACGCTGGCTCATATCGTCCGCCTGAGGCCTGAGCTACGCCTTCTGCAGCTCTTCCGGATGGCCCTTCCACCACTTGTTCATGATCATCTGCTGGATGATCGTGAGGACGTTCTGCACGAGCCAGTACAGCACGAGGCCGCTCGGGAAGTCCTTGAAGAAGAAGCCGAAGATGACCGGCATCGCAAGGAAGATCTTGCGCTGCGCGGGATCCGCCGTCGTCGGCGTGATCCAGGTCTGGATGAACATCGTGATCGTCATCAGGATCGGCGTGATGTAGTAGGGATCCTTGTCTGACAGGTCGTGGATCCAGAGGGCGAAGGGGGCGCCGCGAAGCTCGATGGCGCGGGACAGCAGGCCGTAGAAGCCCCAGAGCACCGGCAGCTGGAGAAGGATCGGGAGGCAGCCCGCCATCGGGTTGATCCCTTCCTTCTGATAGAGCTGCATCATCTCGACGTTCATCTTCTGGCGCTGGTCGGGATCGGTCTTGGACTTCTTGAACTTGTTCTTGATCGCCTCGACCTTCGGCTGCACCTTCTGCATCTTTTTCATCGAGACGATGCTCTTGTGCTGCAGCGGGTAGAGGACGATCTTGATGACGATCGTCAGGACGACGATCGCCCATCCGAAGTTCAACGTGTACTGGTTGATCCAGACGAGCGCCGTCAGCAGGAACCGGGCGATCACGCCGAACCAGCCGAACTGCAACGCCTCGCCGAGGTTGTAGCCGTCGAGGAGTTTGGCCTCCTTCGGGCCGAAGAACGCCTCGCCGGCGACGACGCCGTCGGTGGTCGCGTTGACCGAGGCATAGAGATCGTCGCGGCGCTTCTTCGCTTGGTCGAAGAAGGCGACGCGGTTGATCACCCCTTCGCCTCCACGGGTGGGCCGCAGGATCGAGAGGAAGTAGTTGTCCTCGATGCCGATGTACTCGATTCCGTCGAAGGTCTGGACGCGGTCACCCTTCTCACGGTTGACGAGGCTGAAGTCGCCGTCGGCCTGGACGACGCCGTTGCCGGTGATCAGCACCTTGTTGTCGTGCTCTTCCGCTCCGAGGGTCCGGATGCCGGGGCCGATCGCGAGGCGGTATTTGGCCGGCGAATTGACGCTGACCGAAAAGTCGAAGAGGTACGCGCGGCCGGTGAACCGGAACGTCTTGGTCGCGGAGACTCCGTCGGCGCCGGCATAGCGGTACTCGAGGGTCTTCTTCGAGCCCTCGCCAGACTCCGTCACGGACCAGAGCGCGCTGTTGAGCCGATTGGCAAGCGCGGCGTCGGCCGAGACGATGCTGAACGGAAAATCGGTCCGCAGCGGATCTCTGCCCTTGACCAGCTCGACGGGCTGATCGCTCCGCTTCCGCTTGTAGCTCTTCAGCTGAAACGAGACCATCTGGGCGCCGCGGTTCGAGAACCGTGCGACGAATCCCGGACCCTCGACGACGGACTGCTGGACTCGGTCGGCCGAGATGGGGGTGACCGGCGCCGCGTTCGAAGCGGGAACGGGGGCGGGAGATCCTTCAGCGACGGCTGCCGGCGTCTGAGTTCCCGTCGGGGTCGTGGCCGGCGCGGAGTCGGTCTTCGCGACACGCGCGGGCTCGGGCTTGCGGGCGAGCTCGGGGAAGAGCTTCGGGGCGATCGCGGCCCATCCCCATAGAAGGGCGATCGACACGATGATGGCGGCGAAGATGCGTTTTTCCATCTCAGGGGACCGGGTCCCAACCTCCAGGATTGAACGGGTGACAACGGCCGAGGCGGCGAATGCCCAGCCAGAGGCCGCGCAGCACGCCATGCTTCTCGATCGCCTGCATCATATAGATGGAGCAGGTCGGCTCGAAGCGGCACATCGGCGGCAGCAGCGGCGAGAGGAGTTTCTTGTAGCCACGGAGAAGGAGCAGGAGGATGCCACGGATCGGCGACATCACTTCGCTCCGCATTCCTTGACGACACGCTGAAGCAGGCGCACGAGGTCCTTCTCGAAGTCGACGAAGGAAGCCTCGGGTGCATTCGGCTTGACGTTCACGACGAGGTCAATCGCGCAACCATCGATTCCGAGCTCCTGGCGGTGCCTCCGGTACACGTCGCGTGTCCGGCGCTTGACCAGGTTTCGCGTGTGAGCTTTCCCCGTCTTCTTCGTGGCGGTGATACCGAGCCGCGACTGCCCGGAGGCATTCGGGGCGAAGAAGACCACCGTGTATCGGGAGAAAAGCTTGCGGCCCGTTTCGTAGACGTGAAGAAACTCGCGGCGCTTTGCCAGTCTCTTCTGTTTCGGCAGAGCCTCCGGGCGGCGGGCGTCCACCGTGAAAGCGTAAGCGTCTCGACTAAACGGCGAGACGCTTACGGCCCTTGCGGCGGCGCCGCGACAGGACGGCCTGTCCGTCCTTGGTGCGCATGCGGACGAGGAAGCCGTGCGTGCGCTTGCGGCGGCGGTTGTTCGGCTGAAAAGTTCGCTTACTCATTCTGTAACCCTCTGAAAAGGAAAGCGGGGAGTATAGTGACCGCCTGCGTCCCGGTCAACGAGTCGCATGCAGGCCCAGCGCGCCCAAACGCCACTCTCCTACGCCCTATTCCATGGTCAACCGGCACTCCCCGGAGCCTTCCGCGGTCCAAGTCGCTGTGCTAGACTCGGCCGCCCTGAAAACCCCTCATAAATTTCCACAATTGTGGAAAAGCTGTGGATTCTCAAGAAGATAACGCCTCCCCGAAAGCATGAACATCTGGAGCCAGGTCCTCGGTCGTCTCGAGGACACCGTCGATCGCAGGGAGTACGAAAGCTGGCTCGCGCCGACCCGGCTCCTGCAGACCCGGAACGACACCGTCGAGATCGCCGTGCCGTCGCAGCGGTACATCGACGAGATCCGAGAGCGCTACGGCACCCAGATCCGCAGCATTCTCAACGAGATCTCACCCGAGCGCCTTCAGGTGCACTTCGTCGTCGACGCGCTGGCGGCCGACCTTGCCCCGTCCTCGTTCGGCAGTGCCCCGGCCCGTGACGACCCCCCCTCGGCCCTCTTCAACCCGCGCTACCGCTTCGGTTCGTTCGTCGTCGGGAACTCGAATCAGCTCGCCTACGCCGCCTCGCTCGCGATCGCGGAAAACCCGAGCGGCTCGTTCAACCCTCTGTTCATCTACGGCGGAGCCGGGCTCGGCAAGACCCACCTCATCCAGGCGATCGGTCAGGGGATGAAGGAACGGCACCCAGCGATGCGGGTCGCCTACATGTCGGCGGATGCCTTCGTTACCGAGCTCATCACTTCGATCCGCTACGATCGGATGCAGCCGTTCCGCGACCGATACCGCTCGCTCGACGCCCTCCTGCTCGATGACATCCAGTTCATCGCGGGGAAGGAACGGACTCAGGAAGAGTTCTTCCACACGTTCAACGCGCTCTACGAGTCGCAGAAGCAGATCGTCTTCACCTCGGATCGTCCGCCGAAGGAAATCCCCACCCTCGAGGAGCGCCTTCGCTCGCGCTTCGAGTGGGGGCTATCCGCGGACATCCAGCCACCCGACCTCGAGACCAAGGTCGCCATCATCCGGAAGAAGGCCGAAGACCGGAAGCTCGACCTGCCGGGCGATGTCGCGCTCTTCATCGCGGAACGGGTGCGGTCGAACATCCGCGAGCTCGAAGGACACCTGAATCGCGTCGCCGCGTTCGCGTCGCTGACCGGCAACAGCGTGAACATCGACCTCGCCAAGGAAGCGCTCAAAGACATCCTCTCGAAAGAGAACAAGCCGATCACCCCGATCGAGATCCTCCGGATCGTCTCGGCCCACTACGGGATGAAAGTCACCGACATCAAGTCGAAGAGCAACGCGAAGACGATCGCGTTCCCTCGCCAGGTTGCGATGTACCTGTGCAAGGAGCTGACGGACCTCTCCTACCCGGAGATCGGGAAGCTTTTCAACAACAAGCACCACTCCACCGTCATGTACTCGGTCCAGCGGATCGGCGAGCTGATGGAGCAGGACCCGCAACTCTCGAATACCGTCGAGATGCTCACGAAGCACTTCCGATAGCCATCCCCCACCAGTCCCTCGGTCCCTGAGTCCCTGAGTCCCTGAGTCCCTCGGGAGCCTTTGCGTGGGCTGCACGTTTCCCGTAGGTTGCCTCGGCCGTGGTGACTCCGCTCGATCCACGTCGACCGCTTCTCCCTGAGGGACTCAGGGACTGAGGAACCGAGGGACTCTCGTTTTCCTTTTGCCCTGCGGAAAGCCACCGGAAAAAGGTGCGGGTGTTTTGGCGCCCCGGTCCGAAACCGACCGAATCTGCGGAAATCTGTGGAAAACGCAGGGGCTTTTCCGCACAGAGACTCACAGGGCAGACAAGCGAAGACTGCTATACTTTTGAAGGCTTTGCGAGCCCCTCTGCCGTTATCCGCAGTACCTACTACTACCACTACAAGAGAAAAAGAGTTGGTTTGAAGGAAGAGACTACATGGAGCTGACCGTCGGAAAAGCCGAGCTTCAGAAGGAACTCCAGCTTTGCCAGGGCGTCGTCGAAAAACGTTCGACGATTCCGATCCTGTCGAACGTGCTTCTGAAGGCCGCGGACGGCCGGCTGCAGATCGCGGCCACCGACCTCGACGTGACCATCCTGAGCTCGACCGCCGCGCGGGTCACGACGCCTGGGAGTGTCACGATCGAAGCGAAGCGGCTGTTCGACGTCGTCCGCTCGATGCCGGACGAGGACGTCCACATCCTCCTTCAGGAAAACAACTCGGTGCAGATCGAGTCGGGAACGGCCAAGTTCCGTCTCCTGGGCCTCCCGGCACAGGACTACCCGACGCTGCCGACCGTCGACGTGTCGGAGGGTTACACGCTCCCTCTCGACGAGTTGAAGACGATGGTCGGGAAGGTCAAGTTCGCGATCACGCACGAGGAAACGCGCTTTCAGCTGAACGGCGCGCTACTCAAGATCCAGCCGAACAAGATGGAGATGGTCGCGACCGACGGACACCGGATGGCGCTGATCAACTTTCCGTCGGCCATCACCGGCCAGAAGAGGGGCAGCGAAGGCGACGTCACGATCCTCATCCCGCGCAAGGCTCTCGACGAGATCACGCGCCTCGAGTCGGGAGAGGAAGGCACGGTCCGGTTCGGCATCTCCGAGAACCAGCTCTTCTTCGAAGCCGGCGACCGTCGTCTGATGGCGCGGATGATCGACGTCAACTTCCCGAACTACATGGAAGTCATCTCGCGCGACAACGACCGGAAGGTCCTCGTCGACCGCGAGCGTCTCCTGGCGACCATCCGGCGCATCTCGCTGGTGGCGAATGAGCGGACCCGGGCGGTCCGGTTCGACTTCTCGCCCGGCAAGCTCACGGTGTCGTCGACGAACCCGGAGCTTGGCGACGCGCGCGAGACGGTGCCGATCGACTACGCCGGCGATCCGTTCTTCGTCGGGCTCAACGCCGCGTACCTGACGGACTTCCTCGTCGCGGTCGACACTCCGGCCGTGTCGCTCGACCTCAAGGACGAGAACAGCCAGTGCATCGGCCGGCCGTCGTCGACGTCCGAGGACCTGCCGTACGACTACCTGTACGTCGTCATGCCGATGCGGCTGGCGTAGTGGGTTCCTCGGTTCCTCGGGTTCCTCGGTTCCTCGGGTGGAGCAGTGATTCGGCACGGCCTGCGGCTGACGCTCGGGGGTTGAAGAAGCCAAAGAGCAAGCGAAATTCGCCGAGCTTCCCGAGGAACCGAGGAACCGAGGAATCGGGAAACCCCTCCGTCGACGCTCTGACGAGTCGGTCGTGATCCTCCGCAACCTCACGACAAGCGGCTTCCGCAACCTGGAACCTGCCCGCACCGAGTTCCATGAGCGGGCCAACATCGTCGTCGGTCGCAACGGGCAGGGGAAGACGAACCTGCTCGAGGCGATCTACTTCCTCGCGACGACGAAGTCGTTCCGCACCTCCCGGGTCGCGAGTCTGTTCCGGTTCAACGAAGCGAACCTCTTCGTGAGCGGAGCGGTCGAGCGCGACGGTCTGCAACGCACGCTCTCCGCCGGACTCGAGTGGGCGGAGGCGAAGCGCCGGGTGCTGATGATCAACGGCGAGAAGGTCGCACTCGCGCCGTATCTCAACGCGCTGGCCGTCTTCGCGTACTCGTCGGCGCGCCTCGACGTGATCCGCGGCGTGCCGGAGGACCGGCGACGTTTCCTCGACCGCGGGATCGCGAGCCTGCACGCGAACTACCTCGAACAGCTTTCGCGCTATCTCCGCGTGCTGCGGCAGAGGAACGCGCTTCTCCAGGAGATCGCCACGAATCGCGAGTCGCCCGCCACACTCGGCGCGTGGGACGACGAACTGACGGGCGCCGCGGCGACCATCCAGGCGGCGCGGCGTGCGTACACGGCGGAGGTCCAGGCGCTCTTCGACGAGATCGTCGAGGCGCACGCGTACCACGTGCGCGGGGTCCGAATCGGCTACACCCCGAACGAAGTGACCGGTCTGGCGAACCTCCGTCGGGCCGAGGTTCGGGCGAGGACCTCGCTGGTCGGGCCGCAGCGCGACGTCGTGGAGTTCACGGTCGATGGACGGCCGGCGGCGGAGGTGCTTTCGGGCGGCGAGCAGAAGATGGTCGTGCTGTTCCTGAAGTTCGCGAAACTCGAGCTTTTCAGGCGTCGGCATGACGACGCGGCGGTGTTCCTTCTGGACGACGTTGATGCCGAGCTCGACCTTGTCGTGCTCGAGGATTTGCTGCGCCGGCTGCCGCAGGCGACCCAGGTCTTCGCGAGCTCGGCGAAGGAGGTGTTTCTGCACGCGTTGGAGTCGGGGCCGCACCGACGGCTAACTGTTGAATCCGGGGCAGTTACGTCTCTCCGAGATTTCGCTTGAACAAGCAATTTTCTTTCACAAAAATGAGTTCTGATCCGAGGTGATTTTCTCGTTTCGCGACGGCCGCCGTGATGGCGCCCGCTCGTCCCCTCTGGAACCCCTCGGAAACGCTCACCGGAAAGACGCTGGATGACCGAACACTACACTGCAGAAGACATCAAAGTCCTCAAGGGACTCGATGCCGTGCGAAAGCGGCCGGGCATGTACATCGGCGACACCGATGACATCAGCGGCCTTCATCACATGGTCTACGAGGTCGTCGACAACGCGGTCGACGAGGCGCTCGCTGGATACGCCGACAAGGTGCAGGTCACGATCCACGTCGACAACTCGGTGACGGTGGAAGACAACGGGCGTGGCATCCCGGTCGACATCCACAAGGAAGAGGGACGTTCGGCAGCGGAGGTCATCATGACCGAGCTGCACGCGGGCGGGAAGTTCGACAACAACTCGTACAAGGTGTCGGGCGGACTGCACGGAGTCGGCGTCTCGGTCGTGAACTTCCTGTCGGAGTGGCTCGAGCTCGAGATCCATCGCGACGGGATGATCTGGCGGCAGCGTTTCGAGCGTGGCGTTCCGACGGCGCCGATCGTGCGCGGCGAGAAGACGCAGAAGCGCGGGACCCGGGTGACGTTCAAAGCGGACGCCGAGATCTTCAGCGTGACCGAGATGAACTACGACACGCTCTCGCAGCGTCTCCGCGAGCTGGCGTTTCTGAACTCCGGCGTGCACATCACCATCCTCGACGAGCGGAGCGAGAAGCACCACGACTTCTGCTACGAAGGGGGCATCGTCTCCTTCGTCCGCGACCTCAACAAGAACAAGACGCCGCTGCACGAGAACCCGGTCTTCATTCGCGACGAGAAGGACGGCGAGCAGGTCGAGATCGCGCTGCAGTGGAGCGACGGCTACTCGGAGAACCTCTACACATTCACCAACACGATCAAGAACACCGACGGTGGAACGCACCTGGTCGGGTTCAAGGGTGCGCTGACGCGGACGGTGAACAAGTACGCAGGCGACACCGGGATCCTCGAGAAGAACAAGATCGCACTCGAGGGCGACGACATCCGCGAAGGGCTCACCGCGATCGTGTCGATCAAGATCCGCGACCCGAAGTTCTCGTCGCAGACGAAGGACAAGCTGGTCTCGTCACACGTGAAGACGTGGGTCGAGCAGGTGGTCAACGAGCGGCTCGCGGAGTACTTCGAAGAGAACCCGCGCGAAGCGAAGCGGGTAATCGAGAAAGTCGTCGACGCGGCGCGGGCGCGTGAGGCAGCACGCAAGGCGCGCGAGCTGACGCGCCGCAAAGGCGCGCTCGACTCGGCCGCGCTTCCCGGCAAGCTCGCCGACTGTTCGGAACGGGACCCGCGGTTCTGCGAGATCTACTTCGTCGAGGGCGACTCGGCAGGCGGCTCGGCGAAGCAGGGCCGTGACCGTAAGTTCCAGGCGATCCTCCCGCTCAAAGGGAAGATCCTCAACGTCGAAAAGGCGCGCCTCGACAAGATGCTCTCGTCCGAGGAGATCCGGCTGATGATCACGGCGCTCGGCACCGGCATCGGCAAGGACGACTTCGACGTCGCGAAGCTCCGCTACCACAAGATCATCATCATGACGGACGCAGACGTCGACGGATCGCACATCCGGACGCTGATCCTGACCTTCTTCTACCGGCACATGAAGGAGGTCATCGACCGCGGTCACCTCTACATCGCGCAGCCGCCGCTCTTCAAGATCACGCAGGGGAAGAAGGATACGTACCTCAAGGACGAGATCGAGAAGTCGCGCTTCCTGATGGGCCGTGTCGCAGAGACGGTCGAGGTCAAGCCGGAAGGCGGCCTCGCGATCCGTGGCGAGGCGCTGATCAACATGCTCCAGAAGATGGAAGAGATCCGCGTCCACACGCGCAAGATCGCGACGCGCGGAATCCCGCGCGAAGCCCAGGAGATTCTGCTCCGCGAGAACCTGATCGACCGCGCCGGCCTCGAGAACGAGGAAAAACGCACCGCCGTCGAGAAGGCCCTCACCGCGGCGGGCTTCCTCGACGTGACGACCGTGCGCGACGACGTCGCCGAGACGAACACGATCACCTTCCGTGCCGCGAACAACGGCAGCAGCAAAACCTTCTCGATCGAGGGCGAGCTCTTCTCGCAGTACGAGTTCCGCCAGGTCGCGAAGATGTTCGAACAGCTCTCCGCCTTCGGCCTCCCCCCCTACGAAGTGACGCACGGCCAGGACGCCACCGGCTACGTGACGATGGACGATCTCCTCGACCAGATCTACAAGCTCGCCGAGAAGGGGCTGTCGATCCAGCGCTACAAAGGCCTCGGCGAGATGAACCCCGAGCAGCTGTGGGACACCACGATGAACCCCCAGACGCGCCGCCTGCTGCAGGTCACGATTCACGACGAGGTAGGCGCGGAGGAGATCTTCCCGATCCTCATGGGCGACGACGTCGAGCCGCGGCGGAAGTTCATTCAGGACAACGCGCTCGAAGTGAAGAACCTGGATATCTGAGAACCAAGTGGTCAGTGGCCAGTGGTCAGTGGTCAGTAGCGGGCGGCTCGGTGCGAGACACCGAATCGACTAGCCACTGACCACTAGCCACTGACCACTGGCCACTGACCACTGGAACGAGGGTCGAATTGGCCGAAACCGAAAACCCACCATTCATCGAACAGCGTTACCCGGTCAACATCGAAGACGAGATGCGCAAGTCGTATCTCGACTACGCGATGTCGGTCATCATCGGCCGGGCGCTTCCCGACGTGCGCGACGGCCTCAAGCCGGTGCACCGCCGGATCCTCTACGGCATGTACGAGCAGGGGAACACGGCCGGGAAGGCGTACAAGAAGTCGGCCCGCATCGTCGGCGACGTCATGGGCAAGTACCACCCCCACGGCGACAGCGCGATCTACGACACCGCCGTCCGCATGGCCCAGGACTTCTCCATGCGCTACCGGCTGGTCGACGGACAGGGGAACTTCGGCTCGATCGACGGGGACAACCCCGCCGCGATGCGTTACACCGAGATCCGGCTCACCCGCCTCGCGGAAGAGCTGATGCGGGACGACATCGACAAGGAAACCATCGACTGGGTGCCCAACTACGACGGCTCTCTCTCCGAGCCGTCGGTCCTCCCCGCGAAGTTCCCGAACCTGCTCGTGAACGGCTCCTCGGGCATCGCGGTCGGCATGGCGACGAACATCCCGCCGCACAACCTCGGCGAGGTCATCGACGCCTGCCTGATGATGATCGACAACCCCGAAGTCACGGTCGCCGAGCTGATGACCGTCATGCCGGGCCCCGACTTCCCGACCGCCGGCTACATCCACGGCCTCGAAGGGATCCGCAACGCCTACAACGACGGACGCGGAATCATCCAGGTCCGGGCGAGGGCGGTCATCGAGACGCACAAGAACGAGCGCCAGGCGATCGTCGTCACGCAGATCCCGTACATGACGAACAAAGCGCGCCTCATCGAGAAGATCGCCGAGCTGGTGCGCGACAAGCGCATCGAGGGGATCTCCGATCTCCGCGACGAGTCCGACCGCGAAGGCATCCGCGTGGTGATCGAGCTCAAGCGCGACGCGATCGCCGAGATCGTCCTGAACAACCTGTATCGCAACACGCAGATGCAGACCACGTTCGGGATCATCTTCCTCGCGATCGTCAACAACCGTCCGGAGGTCATGCCGCTCCCGGCGATCCTCCGGCACTTCATCAACCACCGAAAAGAAATCGTCATCCGCAGGACGCGCTTCGACCTGCGGAAGGCCGAGCAGCGAGCCCACGTCCTCGAAGGCCTGGTCAAGGCGCTCGACGTTCTCGACGAGCTGATCGCGCTCATCCGCGCGAGCCGCACGCCGGAAGAGGCGAAGTCGGGCCTCATCGCGCGATGGGACTTCAGCGAGATCCAGGCGCAGGCGATTCTCGAGATGCGCCTTCAGCGACTCACGGGCCTCGAGCGCGAGAAGCTGACCAACGAGTACCGGGAAGTCATGGAGCTCATCGAGCGCCTCCGCGCGATCCTCGCGTCCGAGAAGCTCGTGCTGGAAATCATCGGGACGGAGCTTCGCGAGATCAAAGAGGCGTACGGCGATCCGCGCCGCACCGAGATCATCCCCGACACGAACGAGATCTCGATCGAGGATCTCGTCGCGGACGAGGACATGGTCATCACGGTCTCCCGCGGCGGCTACATCAAGCGCTCGGCGCTGTCGATGTACCGCTCGCAGCGCCGCGGCGGCAAGGGGCGGATCGGGATGCAGACGAAAGAAGAGGACATCGTCGAGCACCTCTTCGTTGCCTCGACGCACGCCTGGGTCCTCGTCTTCACCGACCGCGGCCGGATGTACTGGCTGAAGGTGTACGCGGTCCCCGAAGTCGCGGCGAATGCGCGTGGAAAGGCGATCGTCAACCTCCTGCCACTCGACCAGAACGAGAACGTGCGTGCGCTCCTCACGACGCGCGACTTCACGGAAGGCAAGTACGTCGTGATGGCGACGCGCGGCGGAAAGATCAAGAAGACCGAGCTCGCCGCGTTCTCGAACGTGCGTGCCAGCGGCATCATCGCGATCGACATCCTCGAGGGCGACGACCTCTATGCGGTGCGCCTGTCGAGCGGCTCGAACGAGATCTTCGTCGGGACGAACGACGGCATGGCGATCCGCTTCCACGAGACGGACGTCCGCCCGATGGGCCGCGGCGCCGCCGGCGTGAAGGCGATCTCGCTGCGACCCGGCGACAGCGTGATCGAGATGGACGTCCTGCCCGAGACGCCGGACGGGCGTGCCCGCGCCGAGCGCCGCGCCGTCTCGCTCGAAGACGTCGAGGCCGAACAGCTCGAGACGGTGGCCGACGAGGTCCCGACGGTCGAGGCGGCATCCGAGGTTCCGGACGCCGAGGTTGAAGGGGAGGACGACGTCGTCATCGCGGACGATGCCGAGTACGGACACATCTTCACCGTGACCGAGCGCGGCTTCGGCAAGCGCACGCCGATCCGGATGTACCGCCTCACCTCGCGCGGCGCCCAGGGCGTCACGAACATCAAGATCACCGACCGCAACGGCAAGGTCGCAGGCGCGGCTCACGTCTTTGCCGACGACCAGCTCCTGCTGATCACCGAACAGGGGATGATGATCCGCGTCGACTGCGAAGGGATCCGCTCGATGGGACGCTCGACGCAGGGCGTCCGGGTGATCAACATCGGCGAGGACGACCGGCTCGTCGCGGCGGTGAAGGTCGTCGAGAAGGAGCAGCCCGATGACGGCGGCGAAGTCGACCTCATCGAAGGGATCGACGACGAGGGTGCCACCCCGGCCGACGAGACGCCCGAAGAGGGCGACGAAACGATTCACTGACCGGTCGGAGGCGGACCCCCGGGTCCGCCTCCAGGCCCGGCGTTGCAGGGCGGCGCATCGACGGACAGCGCTTCGCCGGTTCGGCAGCGTAGAATCCACGCATGCTCCGCCCCTCGCGCGAGCGCATCCTCAGACTTTCCCGCGAAATTCTCGACGCGCTGGCGCGAACGAACGGGTTCGTCCTCCTGAAGGATCGCGACGCAGTCGTGAACGGTCTCGCCAGCGCACTCTCCGACGAGTTGCGACGAGAGGAGGAGCGCGAGCAGACGGTCCGTACGCGCATCGCTGCCCTCCCCGCCCCTCCTCCTCCGGACACACCCGAATGGCATCTGCTATTCAGGAAATTCGTCGAGGAGGAGTACGTCCGCGAAGCGTCGGAGTGACGCCGGGACTCAGTGACCGCCGGTGCGGCGGCGGCGCTTCGCAGCGCCGGCAGCCGGGGACGCGTCGGGGTCGGCCCCTTCGCCAGTCGCGTCGATCCCAGGTTCTGCGACGACATCGTCCGCGGTGACGTCGAAGGACGCGACGGCGGTCGAGGGGTCCTGCTCGGACACGTCGAACGGCTGTGACTCGACGTAAGCAACCGCCTCATCGGCGCCAGCCGTGGCGGAGGCGGGAACGCCGGGGGTCGCCTCGGCGAGCGGCCCGCGCATCGTGGCGGTGTCGTCGGGCGAGGTGATCATCTCGCGCAGCCGCTGGGCCTTCACACGCTCGAAGATCCCGCCGGCATGTCCCGCCGGAATCCAGCTGTTGCTCGCGCATTTCGGACAGCGGCCGCGGAAGGCGATGTTCTTCCCGCAATCGGGGCAGATGATGACGAGCGAGTGCGACAGCTCGAACTTCTGCTCTCCCTCGGCGTCGAGGCTGTTGAGGAAAGCGGCGAGTTTGGTAAAGGTGTCGTCCAGAGTCATTGCTGCATCCGGTAGCGCCCAAAGTGCGAAGACCATGCCGGGCCGACGCGGGCGGCGCGGGGGAGGGTGCCTGCCGGGAGGCGGAAGTGTGAAGTAAGAAGTGTGAAGTGTGAAGTGTGAAAGGAAACCGGACCCCTTTCACACTTCTTACTTCACACTTCGGCGCCCCCGGCACGATTTTTCCGCTGCTAAACTCCCAGCCGCATGTCCTATCAGGCCCTCGCCCGGAAGTACCGTCCTCAGTCGTTCCGCGACATCATCGGTCAGGAGACTGTCGTCCGGACGCTACAGAACGCGATCGAGCAGCAGCGGATTCATCACGCCTATCTCTTTTCCGGCGTGCGGGGAGTCGGCAAGACCACGGCGGCGCGCGTGCTGGCGAAGGCGCTGAACTGCGCGACCGGACCGACCCTCGAGCCGTGCAACGAATGCACCGCGTGCCGTGAGATCACGGAAGGGATCGACCTCGACGTCCGCGAAATCGACGCGGCGACCTACACCGGCGTCGACAACGTCCGGGAGCTTCGCGACGTCTCGCAGTTCCAGCCAGCCCGCGACCGCTACCGCATCTTCATCGTCGACGAAGCGCACATGCTCTCGGCGCCTGCGTGGAATGCGCTCCTCAAGCTGATCGAGGAGCCGCCGCCTCACGTGATCTTCATGTTCGCAACGACCGAGATTCACAAGGTCCCGCAGACGATCCTGTCGCGCGTGCAGAAGTTCATGCTGCGAAAGATCACGCTCCACGAGCTGGTCGAGCGTCTCAGCCAGATCTCGGAGGCGGAAGGGATCGTCGCCGACCGGGGGGCGCTCGAGATCGTTGCCCGGCGCGGCGAAGGGAGCGTGCGCGATGCCCTCTCGCTGCTCGACCAGATCATCGCCTTCAGCGGGCGGAGCGTCTCCGCCGCAGACGTCGCGACGATACTCGGGCTTTCCGACTCGACGTTCTTCGCGCGGATCGTGTCGTACGTCGGAGACGGCGACCACGCAGCGATCCTCGGCGCGCTGCAGGAAGCAGCCGACAGCGGCCGCGATTTCCGGATGCTGTACCGCGATCTCCTGAACTTCTTCCGCAACCTCCTGCTGATCGCTGGTGGCGCGGAGGCGATGGTCGCGAGCTCGCCGGAAGACCTCGCGGCGATGCGCGACATCGCCGGCCAGTTCTCCTACTCCGACCTCCTGCGCATCGCCAACCTCCTGCTGCGCGATGACGAGACCGTCAATCGCGCCGAGCACCAGAGGCTCGCCGTCGAGCTGGCGATCCTGAAAGCGGCCACCTTCCCCCGGCTCAAGGCCGTCGAACAGGTGCTCGCCGGCGGCGGCCTGACGACGACGGCCGGATCGTCGCAGCCGCGTCAGCAGGTGTCGTCGAAGACGCAGGCCGCACCCCGTCAGGAGCGCCCCACGCCGCCGGCGGAACGGTCCGCGCCCGTATCGTCTCGCGAGCCGGCAGTCCCTGCAGCAGCTCCGGAGGAGCCGCGACGTTCCGCTCCGGCGAGTGGAGGGGCTGCCGACGGAGCCGCGGCTCTGGTCGAACGGGTTCAGAAGCAGCGGCCGCTGATCGCCACGTACCTCACGCACGCGATCGAGGCGCGGATGGAAGGCGACCGGGTCGTCTTCCTGTTCAGCGAGCCGTACTACTCGGAATCGGTCGCGGACGCGCGCAGCACGCTCGAGGATCTCGCAGCCGAGGTCTACGGGCGCAAGGTGTCGGTGGAAGCGAAGCTGCAGGTGCCGGAAGCCGCGCCGCAGCGCCGCACGGAAGACCGGCCGTCGCCGCTGAGCGACGATCCGGTCCTACGCTCGTTCCAGAAACACCTCGGCGCCGAGGTTGTCGAACCGAGGAAACGCTAAGAAGCCGCGCCCGCCCGGCGCAGCCGTCAAGGAGAACCGATGAACATCAAACAGCTCATGAAGCAGGCGCAGCAGATGCAGGACCAGATGCAACAGCAGATGTCCTCGATACGCGTCGAGGGGAGCGCCGGCGGAGGCATGGTGAAGGCCGAGATGTCCGGCTCGAAGGAGCTCCTCTCCATCACGATCGACAAGGAAGCGGTCGACCCCGAGGATGTCGAGATGCTGCAGGACCTCGTGAAAGCCGCCGTCAACGAAGCAGCTCGCAAAGTCGACGAAGAAATGCAGTCGTCCCTCGGCGCCATGACCGGCGGCATGAAGATGCCGGGAATGTTCTAAAAGTGTGAAGTGTGAAGTGTGAAGTGTGAAAGGGCCCCGGGCGAGCGTCTTTTCACACTTCACACT
>JBAQWH010000010.1:0-1636 GCA_049298815.1 Thermoanaerobaculia bacterium
GAGTGGGACCGTCGATCAGTCGCGAAGCAGCGATGATTCGAGGGCCTGCGACCGCGCCGCTCTCGACGTCGCGCACGGCGTCCATGACCCAGCTCGTCCCCGCCATGTCGCGCACTGTGGTGACGCCGTTCCGGAGATACGTCCCGAGGTCCGCGCGCCTGGCGTGCACGTGCATGTCGATGAGCCCGGGCATCAGCCATCGGCCATCGCCGTACACCACATGCGCGCCTGCGGGGATCGGCACCTCGGCCATCGGGCCCAGCTCTTCGATCACGCCATTTGCGACGATGACCGTGTACCCGCGGAGGACCTGCTCGTTCTCCATCGTGATGACATTCACGCCGGAGAAGACGAGCGTGGCGGCGAGGAGGATCGCGCGCATGCGACAAATGTAGGTCTGTGACGCGGCCGCCGCTTCTTCAGCGCCAGGACCAGACCGCCGAGGAGATCGCGCGGATCACCGCGTCGGCATCGTCGCCCTTCCGGAACCCGCGGGTCAGCACCACGAGGACGTAGGACGTCCGATCGGCAGGGATGACGAGCGCGGCGTCGTGCGAGATCGCGGTGATCGAACCGGTCTTGTGCGCGACCTTCGTTCCCTTCGGCAGGCCGGAGGGGATGCCGTCGTTGTGCTCCTGCGCGGAGAGGATCTCGATCATCTCGCGCGAGGCTTCCGGCGAGATCGCTTTCTGCTCGCCGAGCGTCCGCATGATGAGCATCAGGTCATGGGACGTCGTGGTGTTGTTCATCCCGGCGCGATAGGCCTTGTCGTCTTCGACGCCGCGCAGAACTTTGATGTCGGTCGCGCCGATCTGCTTCATCAGCACCATGACGCGCGGCGCGCCGATGAACTCGATGACGATGTTCGTTGCGAGATTCGAGCTGCGAGTGATCATCCGGCGCACGAGCTCGCGCAGAGGGAGCTCCTGCCCGATGTGATCGTAGAGCTCCGCGTCTGAGTCCTCGCGCGCCTCGAGCGAGTAGCGCGATCCGTCGAGGATGCTCACGAAGTCGTTCTTCACCTTCACCGGCTGGTCGAGACGCAGCTCGCCTCGCGAGACCGCCTCGAAGATGCCGAGCATCACCGGCGTCTTCATCGTGCTCGCCGCGTGGAAGTGGACCTTCTCGTTGCGGTGAAGCTCGCGCCCGGTCGCGAAGTCGTAATACGACACCGCGATCGTCTGTGCCGGGTGACGTTGGATGATCGCGTCGATCCGCTGGCCGACGTCCTCTGTCGGAACGGCGGTCGCACAGGAGATGTACAGGAGAGATGCGGCTGTGAGGAAGGTGCGGCGCATGTGCGTGATTGTCGCGCCGTTTGTGCGCGGGAGATGAGAAAGCGGCGCCTGCGGGCGCCGCCCTCCATACGGATCAAACGTGGTGCGGCATGACGATGCGCCAGCCGCTCGTCTTCTCGACGGCGCGGGCGAGGCGTGTGATGGTGCGCGAGTCGTTGATCGTGCTGTGCAGCACGATCTTGCTGCCGTTCGACGTGCCGGTCAGCGCGCCACGCTCATCGCCGTCGCTGTCGGTGGAGAAGGAGAGCTCGAGCGAGTGCGCATCGACCACCTTCTCCCGCATCCAGCCAAGCCATCGAACCATCGTCGCCACGCGGCCGTGACGGACGTGCCACTCC
>JBAQWH010000011.1:0-1584 GCA_049298815.1 Thermoanaerobaculia bacterium
CTCCCCCCCACGGGCGTCTGGACACACGGCCAATCGTGTGTCAGATTTCACTCCTCTCATCCAACACGGCAGTTCCGACGGTCCCGGTCAACCAATTTGATTGAAAGGGGAGGAAGCCCTTATGCCCCGGTTGTATGCGTCTGCCCTGGCCCTCGTGTGTCTACTCGTTCCCTCACTACTCTTCGCCGACGCTGGTGATCTCGATTGCAGCTTCGGCTCCGGCGGATTCGTCCGCGCACCGATGATCGCTGGCGATCAGATCGCGGCGGACATCGTCATCGAGCCGGACGACAGGATCGTCATCGCCGGCACCAGCCTCGTCGCCCGCTATCTCCCGTCGGGCGCACTCGACTCTACGTTCGGCGCGGGAGGCTACGTCGGTTCGCCGGTCGCCGACGGCACGATCCTTCACATCGAGCGCGACGCCTCCGGGCGGTACGTGATCGCTGGAACCGTCCCGCAGCCCGGCGGGACGCGCAGCGACGTCTGGCTCGCCCGCCTGAACGCCGACGGCACCACCGACACCTCCTTCGGCAACCTCGGCTCACTCCTGTTCGAGTTCGGCACGCCCGGCATCCACGACTACCTCGGCGGCCTCGGGATCGACTCGCAGGGGCGGATCATCATCGGTGGAGGCAACGACTCGAACGCCAACTATCCATACAACGGCTTCGGACTCTCGGTCTTCGCCGTCGCACGCTTCACGTCGTCCGGTGCGATCGACACGACCTTCTCCGGTGACGGGATCTGGATCGAAGCGCCGGTCCTCAACCCCGATCACGTGCTGGCCTGGCTGGTCGTCCAGCCCGACGACAGGATCCTGGTATCCGGCTACGAGTCGTTCCTTTACTCGCCCGGCCAGCCGTCGAACTCGCTCATGGCGCGCCTGAACACCGACGGCACGCTCGACACCTCGTTCTCCGGCGACGGCTATGTCAGCTGGGACGCCGGCAACATGGCGACCGGGCACCAGCACGACATCGCGTACCGCTTCGTGCTCGACTCTGCGGGCCGCATCGTCGTGGCGAACATCTCCACGATGCTGGCGAGCGCCGTGTCGCGGCTCAACGTCGACGGCACCCTCGACACCTCGTTCGGCGGCACCGGCGTCGTCGGGATCACGTTCGACGGACAGATGGGGATGGCCGCCATCGCGGTCGGGCCGGACGACAAGCCGCTGATCGGCGGCAACACCTTCCTGACCTCGGGCTTCGGCTTCAAGTTCCAGCTGGTTCGCCTCACGACCGCCGGTGCGTACGACACGACCTTCGGCGGCGATGGCCGCGTCTGGTCCTCGTTCTTCGTCCACAACCTCGGCGAAGCGCTCGGCCTGCAGTCCGACGGCCGGATCATCCTGGCCGGCCGAGGGGCAGGGGGGACGGGCATCACGACCGGGTACGACCTCCTGATCGCGCGCTACCTCAACGACGGAAACGTCGCGAGCTCGACCACCACCACGATCACGTCGCATTCGCCTGACCCTTCGCCGATCGGGCAGGCGGTCAGCGTGCAGTGGACCGTCACCTCGCCCGCGGGAGCGCCCTCCGGCACGGTGACGGTGAGCGACGGCGTGAGCTCGTGCAG
>JBAQWH010000012.1:0-2093 GCA_049298815.1 Thermoanaerobaculia bacterium
GATCCGCGTGAGCCTGGCCCAGGTCGCACGCGACATCGACACCCGGGTCGCCGCGCGCGTCAGCGACAGGCAGCGTCAGAACGGCATCGACATCGAGTACGACGTATCGCGCGACCCGATCCGCGTCGCGATGAACGGCGCGGGCCTGCACTCCTCGACGACCATCCGCTACTCACTCGAGGCCTGCCGCGGGCGCTTTCCCTGCGTGAGCTGCGGCCGCCGCGAGACGCCGCGCGAGGCGCAGATCACACTCCACACCGCGCTCCAGTGGGACGCGTCGTGGCGCCTTCGCTCCTCGACCAGGCTCCTCCCGGTCCACTATCCGAAGCGCTGCGAGGTGACGTGGTTCGACTTCGACGTCACCAGCCGCTACGTCGCCCCGGTCATCGAGCAGCAACTCCGCAGCGCGGCAGCGCTGATCGATCGCGAAGTTCCGGAGCTGACGAACGTCCGTCCGACCGCCGCGAATGTCTGGACCCTCCTCCAGAAGCCGTACGAGATCGCCCCGCGCACCTGGCTCACTCTCGACCCGACCAACGTTGCGCTTTCCCCGGTGCACGGAAACGGGACGATCGCCGAGACGACGCTGCAGCTGCAGGCGTTCACCCGCGTCACGGTCGGTGAACCTCCGAAACCGCAGCTCCGTCCGCTGCCCGCACTCCGTCCGGCCAACCCTTCGGTTGACGGGCTGCGAATCCCGTTCGACCTCCTCCTCCCCTACGCCGAGGCGAGCCGCATCGCGACGCGCGATTTCGGACGGAGAACGTACAAGATCGAGGGACGCGATCTCGAAGTCGAGGAGTTGGAGCTCGGACCCGGCCCGGGCGGCAAGGTCCGGCTCACCGCCACCATCCACTACCGCGGAGGCCGGCTCCGGGATTACCACGGGCCGGTGACGCTCGAGGGGACTCCTCAGCTCGATCCCGCGACGTCGATGCTGATCGTCCCCGACCTCGATTACACGCTCGACCCTGGGCACGGGAACGCCTTCCGCCGCGCAGTCGAGCGCGCCGCGCACGACAACGTCCGCATCGGTCTTCGCAGGACGGCACGTTTCGCTCTCGCCTCCCAGCTCGCCTCATCACGCGGAGGCCTCAGCAGCGCACTGAACCGGCCGCTCGGCCCAGGCGTGGAGCTGCGCGGTACGATCACCGCGATTGCCCCCGTCAGCATCACGCCGCTCGCCGACGCGGTCTCGATCCGCTTCCTCGCGACCGGTTCGGCAGAAGTGAGGACGAAGTAACCACCGTCCTCCAACCCGCGGCGGGTGCGCATCTCCCGGTTGCAAAACCGCACAGCGCGCGAGAGCATCGGGTGATGTTCACCCTCGAGACCGAGCGCCTCCTCATCCGGCCGTGGAGCGAGACGGATCGGCCCCGCTTCCAGTCGATCATGGCCCACCCCGAGGTGACGCAGTACGTCCACCGCGCCCAGCCGTACACCGAGCAGGAGGTCGACGACTTCTTCGCGCGACAGGCGCGCCAGCTGGCCGAACACGACCTCTGCATGGGAGCACTCGTCGAGAAATCGACCGGCACCGTGATCGGGATCGCCGGCGTCCAGCCGCTCGGCGAGGACCTCGAGATCGGGTGGATCCTCGGCCGCGAGCAGTGGGGCAGAGGCTATGCGACGGAAGCGGGAGCCGCTGCGATGCGCCACGTCCTCCACACCGTCGGACGGAGTCGCGTCGTGGCGATCATCGACCCCGAGAACGAGCCATCCAAACGGGTCGCCGCACGCCTCGGCATGGCGTGGGACGGCCGCTACACCGGCGCACAACTCGGTCACCGCACGCCGGAGATCGTCGTCGACCGTTTCATCCGCGCGAAGGAAGTCGGAAGCGGCCGTTGAGCCCGAGAGTGACGGTTCGTCCCGCCGCGAGCGGAGCGGTGGGATCGGGGGACGCGAAGCGCTCTTCGTCGAGCGCGTTCCTGATTGCAATGCGCAGCTCGAGCGCCCGCGAGAACCGCCAGCCGCCGCCGAGGTCGATCGTCGTGTAGCCGTCGCGGTCGATCTCGAGCGGGCCGGGACGGTCGTCCTCGCCGAACAGCGAGACGGTCGCGTAGGCGGAGCCTGCCGGACCGGCCCAGCGC
>JBAQWH010000013.1:0-11287 GCA_049298815.1 Thermoanaerobaculia bacterium
CCTCTGCCCTCGCGTTTGCGGGCACGCGCCCGGCCGGCTCATCCACCACGCTGTGCAGCCGAGGCATGTACCAGTGCGGGTCCCAGAGCCAGGGCGGCCAGAAGAAGGCGCCCCACGGCGGGTCGAACGTGACGCAGTCCTCTCCCTCGGCGTCCTCCTCCGCCTCGCCCCTTGCTCCGGCGATCTCCACGGGGCGATCGGCCGGAGGGGTCTCGGCGGGGATCTTCACGGCCGGAGGTCTGGCGCCGGCGACGACCGCGTCGATCACCGACTGCGACAGTCCGGCCTCCTGCATTTCGATGATGTCGACCGCCGTCACGTCGAACGGATCGTGCGGCCGCGCGAGGATCGTCAGCAGCTCTTCGGTGCTGATGCCGGAGCGATGCAGGCGGATCACGTCATCGACGCTGGTGATCCGGATCGCATAGAGGGGGGCGGCTGCAAATGCCACCAGGACCATGAGCACGAACGCCGCTCGCTTCATGTGTGCCTCGCAAACGGCGGGCGTACGACCGCCGTCCAGCCCGAACGCATGCGATCCGCACGCCTGCACCCGAGGGCGGGTCGAGGCGAAAACGTTGAACAAATCGACCATGCCGTCGCGATCGCGTTCGGATTCGAGGACAACGCCGTCAGCAAAAGTGGTCAGGGGCCGGCGGCCGTGAAGCCCCTCCAATACAATTCCGGCATGCTCGATCGCCGCGACTTCTCCAGGCTCGCTCTCATCGCCGCCCCCGCGTTGACCGCCCTCGGCGCGGCTCCGGCCAGGCGTCCCATCCTCAAGCCGAGAAAGCTCGAACAGGGCGACGCGGTCGCGATGATCGTGCCGGCGTCGATGGTCTTCGAGGCCGACCACGTCGACCGCGGCCGCGAGCAGCTCGAGGCGCTCGGCTATCGCGTGAAGGTCGGCGCAGCGGCGAAGGCGCGGCACGGGAACCTCGCGGGGACCGATCAGCAGCGCGCCGACGACGTCAACCGCTTCTTCGCCGATCCCGAGGTCAAGGCGGTCGTTGCGTACAGCGGCGGCTGGGGGACGCCGCGGCTGCTCCCCCTCCTCGATTACGACCTGATCCGGAAGAATCCGAAGGTCCTGATCGGATTCAGCGACATCACCGGGCTGCTCAACGCCGTGCACCGGATGACCGGCCTCGTCACGTTCCATGGGCCGAACGCCGACTCGCTGTACGAGCCGTACACGCTGTCGAACTACCGGCGCGTGGTGATGAGCACCGAGCCGATCGGCATCCTGGCGAATCCCGCGAAGCGCGACGACGAGCTGATCGACCGCCAGAACCGCATCGTCACGCTGCGCGAGGGGGTTGCGACCGGACGGCTCGTCGGCGGCAACCTCACGCTCGTCGCAGCCACCATCGGATCGCCGTACGAGATCGAAACCGACGGCGCGATTCTCTTTCTCGAGGACACGCACGAGGAGCTCTACCGCATCGACCGGATGCTCACGCAGCTCTGGCTCGCGAAGAAGCTCGACCGGCTCGCAGGCTTCATCTTCGGCCGCTGCACCGACTGCCCGATCTCCGGGCCATCCCTGTCGATGGGCGAGATCCTCCGCGAACGCTTCTCCCACGTGCCGTCGATCTGGGGCCTCTCGTTCGGACACATCGAGAAGAAGCTCACGATGCCGATCGGCCTCCCCGCGACGCTCGACGCGACCGCGAAGACGCTGACGATCGCCGAGGCCGCGGTCAGCTGACACGCCTGCGCAATTGCAAAGTGCGATGAGCCGTGGCGGTCGTACGGTTCCGTGGGCCGCTGCCGAGGGATGCCGGGCTGGAGCCTCGAGCTAGCGTGAAGGCGCGCCGACGGCGTTCCCGCCTTCCGCGCGAAGGAGGGCATAGACGTAGAAGTCCCGTGGGACCCCTCTGGCGACGCGGAACTGCTGCAGCGTCCCTTCGCGCGCGAAGCTGAGGGACTCGAGAAGTCGTATCGACGGGATATTGCTGGTCATGACATACGCGTGCACGCGGTTGAACCGTGCGGTGTTGAACGCCCACGACAACACCCGGTGAACAGCGGTGCGCATGACGCCGCGCCCCCAGTACGGCGGAGCGAGGTCATAGACCAGCTCCGTGTGAGCGTGCGGCAGCGACCAGTTGGAGAAGCCGCAGGTGCCGATGAGGCGGTCGGCGGCATCGGCAAGAGCCCAGCGACATGAGGTAGCCGCTGCGTAGCCATCGAGCTGGCGCGAGAGCATCGCTTCGACGGCGGAGAGATCGAGCACGGGATAGCTCGTGTGCTCGATGACCCGCGGATCGGAGAGGTAGGCAAGCCACGCCGGAGCATCCTCGGCGCGGAGCGGACGCAGGCGGAACTCGCCCAACGACCACGACGGTGGCAAAGAGACGTCGGTAACTGAGGGTACGGTGACCACGATCGTCTGCCCGCGACGCACGACTGCCCTGCTCCTCAGCCGCGCAGCCCGCACGCGAAATCGTAGCACCGCCCCGGCGGCAGCCAACCAGGAGTGAGGAGAGCCGGATGCACTGTTTACCTCGATTCCGGCAGTACAGCGGCGAAGCGGATTTCAAAGCCGGCTGGAGCTCTCACGGTAAAGTCGCGCAAGCCGTAGGCACGATCTCCGATGACGGTGCCAACTGCCATCCCGCGCTGTCGGACGCGTTCCCAGACGGCATCCACGTCGGACACGATGATCCGCACGTTCGTCCATCGAGGCGCCAATGGCGCATCGGGGTTCTCCGCCAGGAACAAATACACAGTCTGGTATCGGAGAGTCACAAACGTCGGTGTTTCACGCTCGACCGAAAAGCCGAGCTCCTGGTAGAACACGAGCGCGGCCTCGAGGTTGGGGACAACCACCTCGACGACGCCTTGCGCCGTAAGCTCACTCCGAGAACCGACGATCCCCACGCTTCATCCTCGCGGGTGGCCGTTTGCGCCGCCCGACACCATGTCGCTCACCGGCGCCGGCCGCCCGCGCGAGATTAGCACTGCACGAGAACGGTGAGGCGGCCGTCGTCGGTGCAGCGAGCCGACGGCCGCCACTCGAAGGTCCGTCCGCTGTCAAGGTTCACTGGACAGTCGGAAGCAAGGGCGCTGCGCCCAGCAGATCGAGCACGTAGCGCGCGGCGGCTGCTGCACCGAACACAGTGCAGACCTCGAAGCCGCATGCGCGAATCCAGTACGAAAGGCCTCGCCCCGAACGGAGCAACCATACGTCGGCGAGACCCAGCACGGGCAGAATCGCGATCAGCCAGAGGAACTTGCTCCACACCTGGCTGGAAGGAAGCACCACACCGATCGCGATCCCGACGAGAAGCAGAAGCGCGGTCCATCCCAGCTTCCGACCACGTGAAGAATCCGTCTGCAGAAAGAGTCGCAGACCGGCGAGCCACAGGATGCAGCTCCCGGCTACGACCGCGATTCGGATCAGCACGTCGAACATTTCCGTCCTCAGATTCAGGGATGTCGCGCGAGAAGGCCTCAGGCGACGGCAGGCCCGCTCAACCGGGCCAGCCCCGCGGCGAGCGTAGCACTGCAGCGGAGGCAGCACGGGACAGCCTCTCATGTTCAAGCTGCCGGGCGGCGGCGCGGCACGTGTCTGCACCAAGCACGACACCTATCCCGACGGCCGCGAGTTCGTCGGAGTCGGGATCCAGCCGCAGGTGGTGATCCGTCCGACGGTCGCCGATCTCCTCGCCGGAAAGGACACGGTGCTCGACGCGGCCGTGACCTACCTGACGAAGAAACGCTGAGGGGGCTCAGATCGCGGGTTCATTGGCGGCGATCAGAGTCTACAGCGCCTCATTTCCCACGTGGCGGCGGTTGACGTCGGGCTTCAGCGGTCGAGGCGACTGATCCGCGTCCGAGCACAGCGTCGCGGCGGGGGGTACGGCTCGCGAAGTTGCACCTCCGTCACCACGTTCGAGATCCCACCGCCGTCGATGCGACTACATTGGCGTGAGCGATTCCGGAGGTGACCGTGAGACGACGCGTTTCCGTCCTGCTCATCCTGATGCTCGCGTTGGCTGTGCCGAAGCTCTGGACAGCAGGCGCGGTGGTCGCGACCATCCCGATTGAGATCGCACGGAACAAGACCATCGTTCCCGTCAACGTGGGCGGTGTTTCGTTCAGGCTGATTCTCGACACGGGCATGGCCGGCGAGGGCATCCTGATCTTCCACCGCGAGAAGATCGATACTTCAACCGGCCTGTGGTCTGCGGCAGAGATGCGGGGAGCCGGGCCGGGAGGCGTCGTCCGAGCGATCACGAACGAGTCGGGGAGCTTCACGGTCGGAAATGTGGCCTTCGAAGGACAGCGGATCATCGTCCTCGACAGCGACATCTACAAAGGGTTTCCGACCGACGGCGTGATCGGTTACTCGCTTTTTGGGAGGTACGCGGTCGGCATCGACTTCGCGAAGAAGGTGCTGACGCTCTACGACCCCGAGGGATTCTCGGCCGGCCCTGATTGGGATTCCGTTCCGATGTACTTCAAGGACAATCGCATTCCCTGGATCGATCTGATGATCGCGACGGGGGGCGAGTCGCCCGTCCGCATTTCCGCCTACATCGACAGCGCCTCGGGGGAGGCTGTCGAGCTCCTGCGCCGCGAGGCGAACAAGTTCACCCTTCCGAAGGTCACGGAGAAACGACTTCTCGGGCGCGGCCTGAGCGGCGACATCTACGGAGAGGATGGGACCATCTCACGCATGCGCATTGGCCCGCACGAGCTCAAGGCGATTCGCGCGGCAATTCCTCTCGCTTCGGTACGGTCGAGGCAGCGCGATGCCGACGCCATCGTCGGCAACGGGACCCTCGCGCGATTCGACGTCATCTTCGACTACGCACACGAACGCCTGCATCTCCGTCCCAATTCGCATTTCGATGATCCGTTCGAATGACCGGCATTGGGGATCCAGGCTCTGCGATCGTCCGCTGCAGCGGCGTCAGGCCGGATCGTAGCGACGGCCGCGACGCGACTAGGGGTCAGCGCTACTAAGGGGCCAGAGCTTCGTTCGTTGGTTAGTCAGGGCGACGTTAAGGGGTGGTCGAGCACGGCTTCGACTCGACGTGTACACGGGACGTTGAGGAGCAGACATCTCGAACGAAGCGCAACCCTGCGCCCCGCCGCTGCGTAGTCCTCGGAGACGGACCGTCGTCGCCGCAGTGACTCCTGCGAGAGGCCCCGCCGCTGTGGCGTTCGATCGACTCGCCATCCGGAGGAAACCATGCGAACGTGGACGCCCCTGGTCGTCTCGCGCGCGGTGAGCCTCGGCGTCTGGACGCTGGCAAACGCCGATCACGAGCCGCGCTGGAACGCTGCAGTTCCCGCCACGAAGCCATATCTCGAAGCCAGGGAGAAGCCGGAAAGATGAACCAGGGAGGGCGGTTGCTGCGGCTCAGCCGCGAAGCGCGGCGCGCGCTGCTCTGCGCGTAGAGGCCTCAGTGCAGAACGAACACCAGCTCGGCGACGTCGTCGCCGGCGACCTCGACGCTCTCCTCCCGCTCGAGGCTGAAGCCGCATTTCTCCAGGACGCGGATCGAGGCGACGTTGTGCCTGGCCACGTGCGCGTGGAGGGGACGCTCGGTAACGAGGTGCAGGAAAGCGGCGAGCGCCCGGGTCGCGACACCATTGCCCCAATGCTCCTTGCCGATCCAGTAGCCGACGAGACGCACCCCGTCCTGAGGCCAGCTCCCGATGTTCCCCGCAGCTTCGCCGTCAATGAGGATGGTCTGCGTGACCGTCGCCGGGTTGCCGAGGATGTTTGTCGCCCAATGGGCGTCGAAGGCTGCGCGGTCCCGGGTGGCGAAGCCGGCCATGCGCGTGGCGTCGGCGTCGCGTTGTTGCTCGTAGAAAATCGGGAGGTCGTTGGGTTCGACGTTGCGGAGTCGCACTTCGTTGCTCATTTGTCTACTGTCTACGCCCGGCCAGGCCTGTCGGTCCATGTCGATTGGCGGGCTCTGTCACGACGGATATGGTCTTTACCAGGGCTGGTTGGCCGGGCCGACCGTGAACTCCTTGATGGTCGTGTCCTCAGGATAGCCAGTGTTCCGGCAGAAGAGTGCGAAGCGCAACTGTTTCGCCTTCCCGCAGCACCACAGCGCAGTCGAGATTTCGCGCATCGAGCTGCGCGATGGTTTCCCGGCAGCGGCCGCAAGGTGCACCCGGAGAACCGCGGTGATCGACGGCTGCTATTCCGATGACATGCGTTTCGCGGGCCTTGAGCATTTCTGCGAGAGCGGCGACTTCCGCACAGAAACCGAGCCCACAAGCCAGATCGATGCAGATGCCGCTGTAGATATTGCCGCTTGCGGTGAGCACGGCGGCCCCGACAGACCCCGCCGAAAAGTTCTCTCTGAGCTTGAACTCCCCTGCAACAGCCCGTGCAGCCTCGATCATGCGTACCGTATCGACTGTCATCTGTTCCCGTTTGACCACGCCGCGAGAGAACGCGGAAGTGACACGGACAGCTCGCCCGAGAAGGCTCCGTCCGCCTAAACGACCCAGCGCGTCAGCGGCCTCGGCCCGCACGCGCAGAGAGTGATGTCATTCTAAACGTCGCGGCCGGCCGCAGGCCGCTGCGGCCGCGAGTTGGGTGGCATTCGCCTCCTGCGCCACTCCCAAACACTACCGACCGCGACGAACAGAAGCCACCACAAGCCAACAGTCGCGAGAACGCCAACTGAATTCGGAGCCTGGATGTGCGCGGACCGCAGCAAAGCCAGCGCTGCCCAGCCGGGTGCGAACACAGTGGTTGGTTTGATACCGAAAAGAAGAAGTGCAGTGACAACCACCCCCGCACCGATCGGCGCGACGACAAGTACGAACAGGGCGAAATACAGGGGATGCGCCCGAGAGGTCATCTTGACGTACGTTGCCTCGTTGTTGAGCCGCCCAACGGCCCTGCGGTTCAGCGGCTTCGGCCCGCACGCGCAGAGCGTGAAGCCATTCTAGGCGCCGCGGCGGGCCGAAGGCATCAGCGCGAACACACCCCAGCCCAGGTATTCACGCGTGTAAGCGGCGTAGCGCTCGGGTTCCGAGGTCAGTTTGGCTCGAACGTCTTTCGCCAACTCGTCGTCGGGATTGGCTTCAAGCCATCGGCGCATGGTGAGCCATTTGGCCGCCTCGTATCTGTCCCAGCCGTCCTGGTCAGCCAGAACCATTTCAACGACGTCGTAGTCAAGGTGGCCGAAAAACGCCAGAAGTTCTGGAAGCATGAGAAAGTCGGAGATTGAGTTGGCAAAACACCCCCTGGCAACATCTTCCGTCGGCGGTAACTGCCGCCAGTAGGGCTCGCCGATGAGGATGATCCCTCCGGCGCGCAGGCTCCGCGACAGAAGCTCGATCGTGCCGGCGACTCCCCCTCCGATCCAGGTGGCACCGACACAGGCTGCCACACTGCCCTTCTCGTCAGAGACATAGCCGGCAGCATCGCCATGGATGAACTTGACTTGATCGGCGACGCCGAGTTCTTCAGCACGGAGTCTCGCCTGCTCGGTGAACAACTGGCTCATGTCGATGCCGATGCCGATGACGCCGTGATCGCGTGCCCAGGTGCACAGCATCTCCCCCGAACCGCTGCCGAGGTCGAGCACTCGGGCCCCCGTCTCCAGACGCAGCGCCGCACCGAGAGTGGCGAGCTTCTCGGGCGTGATCGGGTTGTGGATGCGGTGAGCACTCTCAGCGATGTTGAATATCCGTGGGATGTCCACTGTGGAAGAATTCCTTACGGGTGTGAATCGATTCGGTCACGGCCTGACGGCCCGCCTCACCGGCGAGGCCCGCACGCGCAACTCTGAACACATTCTGCGAGGAACTGACCCTTGCCACATTGGCGGTCTGGCGCGATCAGCTGCCCATGATGGATGTCACATTTCTCTTCGCGCCCGCGGAATCGCCGGGACTCATCACCCGGGCCAACGCAAACATTCTCTTGTCGTTCTGCGTAGGGGAGCACATGGGTGTTCCTGTCCCATCCCACCAGGAAAAGCGTACTCCACGTCGCCACCTGTCTTTGCGCGCGAAAGGAGCCGGTTCATGACACATCTTCTCGCTTTTCTCTTCGCCATCGGTCTTCTGGCGTCACCCGCCGCGGCCACTCCCAGGGAAGCCGCGAATCCCCGCGACCCCGTCCTGAACTTCGAGCATGTCTGGAAAACCCTCGACAAAAATTACGCCCAGTTCGGCGTCAAGAACGTCGACTGGGACGCCTTGTACAGGGTCTACCGGCCGAAGGTCACCCCGGCGACCACCGACGAGGAGCTGTGGAACATCATTCTCGACATGATGCGGAACCTGAACGACAACCACGTTTGCCTGGGCGACGGGACACGGCGCAACTGCGGCGGGGTGCAGGACACCCGCAAGCCCGACGATTTCTCCCTGGATCTCGTGAGGTCGAAATACCTGAAGGGCGGCGCCACGGATACGCTGAAGGGAAGCTTCACCTACGGCTGGCTCGCCGAAGGCATCGGCTACATGCATTTCAGCCACTTCAAGGCGGGGCCCGGGCCGACCACCCAGTCGCTCGACGCGGCTCTCGCGAAGCTTGCCGGCGCCCGGGCCATGGTCGTCGACGTTCGCGGCAACCCGGGAGGCTCGGGTAAGACGGACGAGTTCGTTCATGAATAGTCCCGGTCAGGCGACACCCGCTAGGCGCCGGCGATTGCGTATCCGGAAACGACGCCAACGAGGAAACCTGTCAGGACCTCGGGGACAGTGTGGCGTCTGAGGGCCAGGCGCGACCACGCCAGTACCGGCAGCACAGCCAGGACCAGCCAGCCCGCCGGCGAGCCGACGAGCAGCAGGGTCGTCGCTGCGAGCCCACCGAATGCTGAGTGGAGGGAGACCTTGAGCCACCTGGTTGCAACCGCACAGACGGCCAGTATGATGAGGACGCCGACGGTGCCTCGAATGAGGAATGAGCCGGGTTGGAAGGCAAGCGTCGCCGCCAGTAGAGCAACCAGGGCGACGATGCCGACGGCGAAGAGGGCCGGCCTTTCTGACTGATTCGACGCGTCCACGTTGGTCCACGAACCTCGGCGGACCTGGCGAACCATGAGCAGCGCGACGGGTACAACCGCGATCAGAGCGACTACTGCCAGTGCACGAAGTGCTTCGCGCGGTGTGCCGAGCCGCAATGCTGTTCCCAGGACCATCGCCGCCACCATGACGAAGGGATGGCCGAGGATTGAGACCCAACGGGCGACGAGGTTCATTCGGCGTGCAGTCTAACGGCCCGCGGTTCAGCGGCTTCGTGCCGCGCTCAGACCGTGAAATCAAGAGTAGCAGACGGCGGCACGACGTCCGGCGCAACCGCTCAGATGCGTGAGCTAGAAGTACCAGAGGGGTACTCCACGCAGTTCGAACCGAAAGCCAGGGAGGCAAAGAAACCATCGTTCATCTCCCTCGCCCATCAAGCGTCCCAGCTGCCAACCGACGTAGACCTTGTTGACGAACGGAATCCACGTGCGGCGCGCAAAGACGTAGGCCCACGGGAGCCTGACCGTTTGAGAGGGCTAATATTTCGGCGCCCGTTTCACGTGTGCGCCGTCGGCCAGATGAGGTATCGCATGTCGCGAGGGGCTCGTGACGGCGCTCTCCGGCAACCATGTGATCGGCGCCCGCGGAGGCATGCGCGCATGCGCTCGTGCCTTCACCGACGTGTACTCGGCGTACATGACCTCGATCTCGCGCTGAACCACGGTCATCTCGTCGGCCGCGAGCGGCGCGCGCGCGAGGACAGCGGAGGCGTATCCCAGCCCGCAGATTGCACCAAGGAGGACGAGAACCCGCTGCTCCAGAAGGGATGGGCCGTCCGCGCCGGGGAGCGCTACCGCATCGCCTCCCCTCCCGCGTCCGCGTCACGACCGCCGCCCTCGACCGCTGCGACGCGAACCGCTTCGCCGATGCGCTGAGCGACGTCCTTCGCCCCGGACGTCGCGCCAGCGCGGTCTGATCCGCGGAGACCGCAGTCCTCCGGTCACCCGCACAGAACCTCGCTCTCCATTAAGCTGTCCGCATGAATGCGATGCGCATCCTCGGCACGCTGCTTCTCGTCCTCTCCATCCAGCCACTCGCCGCGCAGTCGAAGAAACCTGCGGCCCCTTCGCTGCCGAGCGAGATCCCTGCGGCCTTCACCCCCACGGATTACGGCTTCGACCACGTGCGCCGGCTCGTCAAGATCCCGATGCGCGACGGGGTGAAGCTGCACACGGTCATCCTCGTGCCGAACGGCGCGAAGCGGGCGCCGATCCTCCTCACGCGCACGCCGTACAACGCCGACGACCTCACCAGCCACGTCCGCAGCAGCCGGCTGGGACCGAACCTCGCCGGCTACGACCACACCACCGACGTGATCATCGAGGGGGGATACATCCGGGTGGTGCAGGACGTGAGGGGGAAGTACGGCTCCGAGGGCGACTACGTGATGAACCGCCCGCTGCGCGGGCCGCTCAATCCGACGGCCGTCGACCACGCCACCGACACGTACGACACGATCGAGTGGCTCGTGAAGAACGTGCCGGAGTCGAACGGAAAGGTCGGCATCCTCGGCATCTCCTACGACGGGTTCCTCCCGCTGATGGCGCTCGTCGACCCGCATCCGGCGCTGAAGGTCTCGGTGCCGATGTGCCCGATGGTGGACGGCTGGATCGGCGACGACTGGTTCCACAACGGCGCGTTCCGGCAGGTCAACCTTCCCTACGTCTACGACCAGGAAGCGACCCGCTCCGGCGACAGGAAGTGGTGGGTCTCACACGCCGACGATTACGACATGTACATGGATGCCGGTTCCGCAGGGGAGCTCGGCCGCCGGCGCGGCCTCGAGCAGACCGGCTTCTGGCAGAAGATCCTCGCGCATCCGACCTACGACTCGTTCTGGCGGCAGCAGGCGGTGGACAGGATCCTCGCCGCGAAGCCGCTCACGGTTCCGGTCATGCTCGTGCACGGGCTCTGGGACCAGGAGGACATCTACGGCGCGCCGGCCGTCTACGGCGCGATCGAGCCGAAGGACACGAAGAACGACAAGGTCTTCCTGGTGATGGGTCCCTGGCATCACGGGCAGATGATCCGCGACGGGAGCGCACTCGGGGCTGTGAAGTTCGGCAGCGACACCTCGCTCACCTTCCGCCAGCAGATCCTGCGGCCCTTCCTCGATCACCACCTGAAGGACGAGGCGCCGGCGATGGACGTCGCGCCGGTGACCGCGTTCGAGACCGGAACGAACACGTGGCGCCGTCTCGACGCGTGGCCCTCCGGCTGCACGGGCGGCTGCACTCCGACGTCCACGCCGCTCTACCTGCAGGCC
>JBAQWH010000014.1:0-2584 GCA_049298815.1 Thermoanaerobaculia bacterium
TCCTCTCGATGCTGCTCATCGTGCCGATGACGCTCTCCGCGTATCTGATGCAGATCGCGACCGACGAGACGTTGCGCCATGCGATGTCGGTCGCGCACTGGATCAGCTCCGGCGTGTTCGTCGCCGGCTACGCCGTGCACCTGATCAAGCCTGCGGCGGCATCAGTTCCGGGAGCCGAGCGACCAGGCGGTTGAGGCGGCTCAGCGTCCGCTCGCGACCGAGGACGACGGCGACGTCGAACACGGGAGGGGACGCACCCCGTCCGGTCAGTGCGAGGCGCAGCGGGTGGATCAGCTTCGCGGCGCTGACGCCCTGCCGCTCGGCGAGCTCACGCAGCGCATGCTCGGTGGTGCCGACGTCGAACGGCTCGACGGCCGCCAGGACGCCCGCGAGCTCCTGGAGACGAGACGAAAGACCCTCGCCCTTGAGGTGCTTGCGCACGGCCTCGTCCTCGTAGCCGATCGCGTCGTCGTCCGCCAGGAAGGGCTCCAGCTGGTGAGCCAGCTCCTTGAGCGTGCGAGCCCGCGTCTTGTTCAGCGCGACGAGCGGAAGCAGCGCAGCTTCAGGTGGTGCGGCTTCGCCGAAGAACGGCAGCAGGTGCGGCAGGATCTCCTCGGCGCTCATCCGGATCAGGTACTGCCCGTTCATCCAGAGGAGCTTTTCCGGGTCGAAGACGGCCGGCGCCTTGTTGACGTCGGAGAGGTCGAATATCGCTGCGGCCTCGGCCACGGTCATGACCTCGCGCTCGTCGCCGTGCCCCGGGTTCCAGCCGAGGAGCATGAGGAAGTTGAAGAGCGCCTGCGGCAGGATGCCCATGTCCCGGTACTCCTCGGCGGAGGTCGCGCCGGTGCGCTTCGACAGCCGCTTCCGGTCGCCACCGAGGATGAGCGGGAGGTGTGCGAAGACCGGAACGCTGGCGCCGAGAGCCTTGAACAGGACGATGTGCTTCGGCGTGTTCGAGAGGTGATCGTCACCGCGTGCGACGTGCGTCACGTCCATGTCGATGTCGTCGACGACGACCGAGAGGTGATAGGTCGGGTTGCCGTCCGAGCGGAGGAGGACGAAGTCGTCGATCAGCTCGCCGGCGAAATGCACGTCGCCGCGGATGAGGTCGTGGAACTCGATCGGATCGGGAGGGACGCGGAACCGGACGACGTGGGAGCGCTCGCTGTCGACCGCCTCCGGCCCGGTGTTCTCGCGGCAGCGGCCCGAATATCGATAGGGGATCTCCGCCTTCTCGGCGGCCGTGCGCTCGGCCTCGAGCTCGTCGACCGTGCAGTAGCAGCGGTACGCGAGCCCTTTCGCGACCAGCAGGTCGGCCTGCTCGCGGTATCGTGCGAGGCGGTCGCTCTGGTAGACCGGGCCTTCGTCCCACTCGACGCCGAGCCACCGCAGGGAGCTGACGATCTGCTCGGCGTGATGCTGCTTCGAGCGCTCGACGTCGGTATCCTCGATGCGCAGGAGCATCGTTCCACCGTGATGACGCGCGTGAAGCAGGTTGAAGATCGCGGTCCTGGCGCCGCCGACGTGAAGAAAGCCGGTCGGCGACGGGGCGAAGCGGAGTTTCATCGGCCGGTCCATCGGGCGCGAGAGTCTAGCATCACGGCTGCTGGAGCTGCGGCCGAGCGCGGCTTCACGCTCGTCGAAGTCCTCGTGGCCATGCTCATCCTGACCCTCGTCGCAACGGCGTCGGTCACCGCGTACGCCGCCCGGCGCAGGCATCTCGATCAGGCCCGGGGTGTCACGCTCGCGTATCAGGCGCTGGCGAACGAGGCGGAGCATCAGCGGAGGATTCCGTTCGCCCAGCTCAAGGAGGGCCCCTCCGGCTTCCTGAGCGACACCTCCCTGCTCGCGCCGCTCACACCGTACGGAGCGACGGTCAGGGTGGAGAAGGTGCGGACGGAAGTCCGGAACGTGGTGATGACGGTTCGATGGCAGACCGGCCGTGCGGAGCTGGTGGTCGTGCGGGCCGACACCGGAGGGAGCCCGCTTTGGTGACGAGGACGCGGCAGCGCGGCTTCACGATGCTCGAGCTCGTCATCGCGATGGCGATCTTCGGAGGCTTCCTTCTCCTCCTGACCAGCCTGACCGCGCAGATGCGGCAGGCCGAGCAGCGGCATCCGATCGATTTCATGAGCCACCCGCAGATCAGCGCCGTGCTGTCGCGGCTGCGCAAGGACGTACTCGACGCGCACGGTCCGGATCCGTACCTCGAGTCGCACGACGGCTACGTGCAGTCGCCGACGACGCTGCTGATCGAGTCGGTGCAGGAGAACGGCGGCGTGCAGAAGATCGTCTGGGATTTCTCGCGACCCGGCGAAGCGCATCGGCGCGCGTACAACGTCGGAGTTGCCACCGAATGGGTGGCGCGCGGGCTCCCGGAGGAGTTCTCGAACGAGCTGCAGATCGACGCGGTGGAGATGCCGGGCCGCCCCTGGGGGGTGCGCATCGTCGCCAAGGATTCAGGAGGGAACGTTGCGATCGACCAGGTTCTGCAGCCGCGCGCGCACCAGTGAGAAAGGGATGGCGGTCATCGCGGCGCTCGCGCTGTCGATCCTCTATTTCGGCCTCATCAGCCTGCTCC
>JBAQWH010000015.1:0-1979 GCA_049298815.1 Thermoanaerobaculia bacterium
GCGTGGTGTCGCGCCGGATTCGACCGCGCTGGGCCTCGAGATCGTACCGGGGCGAGGCCGCCCGGTCATCGCCATAGCGTGCAATCAGCGGCGCCCCGTTGCTCTCGAAATAGATCCACGGCTGTGCCGGGAACCGTGCGTTGATCGAGCGGAGCTCGAGCGGTGCGCTGCTGCCGTCGATCACGACCAGCTCGAGCTCGCGGCCCTCGGGCGGGCTCACAGGGATCGCGAGCGCGGCCGACGCCTCGCCGTTCACCTTCCGCAGCGTCGCGGAACCGAGGACGACGGGGCTCGCCCGGCCGGCGCGAAGACGCGACTCGGTGAGGCGCGCTTCACGAAGCACGTTCCCGTTCGCAACGTCGAGCTCGACCGCATCGAACGCCGTTTTCCACGCTGGCCGCACGATCGCGTAACGGCTCGTCCCGGGCTCGGACCCGCGTCTCTTGAACTTCAGAGGAACGCGCACGTGCTGCGTCGCGCCGTGCGCTTCCCCGAGTCGGGCCCGAACGGCGGAGGGGAGAGCGATCGGCGCGCTCGCGCGGTCATCCCACGTCACGCGGATGTACCGGTACGAGCCGGCAGTGAAGGCGATCTCGACGAGGCGCAGACGCTCGTCGGGAAGATCGAACACCGTGGCGGTGGCGAGCAGAGTCCAGCGACTGCGGTCGCCACTCCCTTCGACTGTCGCGCGTTTCATGAAGGGTGGCTGCATGCCTTCGAGGCGGAGGACTTCGATCCTGTCGGGCCGTCCGAAGTCGGCCTCGAAGCCGCTCGTCTCCTTCGTGGCACGGACCGGAAGGACACGGCCTGTCGACCACTTCGCGGTGGCGGCAGGCGGTTCCACGAGGAGGTACTCGATCTCGCGGCCGGTCGAGTCGAACAGCCGGAGGTCCTTGAGCCCGGCGGAGGCGCCTGACAGAAGCTCGGCGTCCACTTCGAGTCGCGCGGGACCTGGTGCAGCCGGTGTGACGGCCCGCTCGACCTGGCTCGAGGCAGAAGCGAGAGTCGATACCAGAGCGAAGGCGACGAGGAGGGTGCGGATCACGCGGAAGCCTCCGCCCGCGGAGTTCTGCTGACGACGAACTTCTGGATCAGCACGCCGACCGCGACGAGACAGAACGCCAGGGCCACCAGTGATGCCACGCGATAGAGACCGTCGAGGTTTCCGAGATCGTGGAGGAAGCACTTGACGATGGTGATCACCAGAAGCGCGAGCGCGGCGATGCGCGCGGGCCGGGCGGCGAGAGCGATTCCGGCGACGAGGAGCGCGATCGCGAAGACTCCCCAACCGATCGTGTAAGTCAGGTCCTGAGCGAGCGACGTCGACATGAAGTCGATTGCCCCGGCCCCGCGAGGCGCGTAGAAGTCGGCAATCTCGATGTTCAGCAGCGCAAACAGCAGGAACGTCCCGCCGGCCGCGGCGATCGGCCGGCCACGCGGCACGTCGTCCGGCATGTACCACGCCGCTGCGAAAAGGCACGCCGCGGTGATGAGGTATGCGTAGAGGTACCAGTTCCAGATCGGGACGGACGACGGATAGTACGCGAGCACGAGCGGGTTGAACGCGAGACGCACGAACGAGACCGCGAGCAGCACCGAGCCCCACGCGAGCAGGCCGCGGTGCTGGATTCGCCGGAAGAGCCAGAACAGTGCCGCGCCCTCGAGCGCCCAGGCGACCGTCACCCACTGGCGCTCGAGCTGAAGCGGCACTGCGACGGTGATGAAAGCGAGCGCGGTCGCGGCGACCAGCGCCAGGCGCGTGAGCTGCCGGCGGTCCCGCCGTTCGACCGCGAGGAGACGGACGAGGACCAGCATCATCGCGATCGCCTGGCCGACCGGAAGCACGCCGATCATCCAGCCGTATCCGCCGTCCATCATGACGTCGCGCGCAGCGAAGAAGTACGCCGCGCTTGCGAGCACCGCGGCCACGTGCGGGAACACCGAGCGTCCGAGACGATGCCCGAGGAGCAGCGGGTACG
>JBAQWH010000016.1:0-5947 GCA_049298815.1 Thermoanaerobaculia bacterium
CCGCGGGAGAGACGCCTTCGCCCGAGATGGTTGCCGCCGCGGGTGTGACCGGCGAGCTCTCACGTCGTGCGGCGTGGTCACTCTTCGCGGCGGGCGTCGTTGCGGTGGTGCTCTGCTACGTCACTGCCGCGCTGTGGACGGTGCCGGGTTTGATCCGCGGAGCGAAGTCCCGTGACGTCCTCGCGGACCGCGCGAGGGAGATCATCGAAGCGTTCGGTTATCCGGCGCCCGCCGATGAAGCGATCCGCTTCCAGTCGAACCGGGGATACCTCGGCCACCTTGCCGCTCACAAGGCGAACGCCTCATGGTCGCCGCGTCCGACCACGTCGGCATCTCCAACTCATTTCGTGTATCGCGGCGGCCCGCGGGTCCTCGTACCGACCAATGCCGACTGCCTCGTGACGTTGAACGATCCGCCGGAGGTGATTCCGACGATGTCGACGCTGGTCCTCGATCATCGCGGCCGGCTCCGTTCGTTCCGGATCGTCCCGCCGGAGAAGGCGCTCATCGGCACCGCGACGGTTTACGACTGGCGACGCGCGTTCGAACTCGCTGCACTCGACATCACGACCTTCAGGCCGGTCGCATCGGAATGGGTGCCGCGATACGGATTCGACAGGCGACACGCGTGGACCGGGGTCTATCCCGACGAGCGTGACATCGCGATCCGCGTCGAGGCGGCGAGCCTTGCGGGCAGGCCGGTTTCCTTCCGCGTGATCGAGCCGTGGACGACACCTCAGACGCCCGCAGCACGGCAGAAAGTCGCGTACTTCGCATTCGGCCTCATAACCTTCATCGCGTTCGTCGGAGGAGCGGTGATCGCACGGCGCAACCACAGGCGCGGCCGTGGAGACCTGCGGGGCGCCCGAAAGATCGCGGCTGCCGTCCTCATCGGCGCCGTGCTCACGCGCGTTCTCTGGATGGACCACGTCGTCGACCTGCGCGCAGAGTGGGAAATGATCGTCAACGCGATGAGTACTGGTCTGATGCGCAGCTTCACTGCCTTCCTCCTGTATCTGGCAGTGGAGCCTTACGTGAGAAGACGGTGGCCGCGAATGCTGATCTCGTGGAGCCGCGTCGTGGCGGGGCGGCCCCGGGATCCTCTGGTGTCACGCGACGTGATGATTGGAGTCTCAGTGGCTGCGCTTACGGGCGCGACCGCCCGATCGAGCGTCCCGGTTCTCGTGTGGCTCGGCTGGACAGACGTCGTCCCGACCGACCCTCTCGTCAGCGCGCGGACGCGCTCTCTTCTGGCGTTCTTCGCGGGGGTGCCTGCCTCGTTCGTTTACATGCTCACCGCCACGCTCGTGGTGCTCACGATCCTGCTGATCTTCGCGTTCGTGCTGAGAAACTATCTCGCGTCGATGATCGTGACGGGCGTGATGATCGGCGCGGTCTTCGCCACCGGCGAAGTCCCGCTTCCCGCGAACGTGTTCAGCGTCGCGATTGGTCTGTGGGTACTGCACCGCTTTGGAGCGGTCGCGTACTCCGCAATGCTCTTCGTACAGGAGCTCGGAATCCGTACGCCATTCACGTTCGAGCTCGACGCCTGGTACGGGCCGAGCGCTCTCGCGGTCGGCCTGCTTCTCATCGCCTGGCTCGCGGTGAGTTTCTACTGGTCTCTCGCGGGCAAGCCGGCGTTCGGCGCGGCCGCCCTGGAAGACGTGCCCGCGACCTGAACGGGAGAGACGCCCGGCACGCGCGGCCGAGACGGCCGCCGTCCAGGCGCACCTCGTTCTCGGCCTGCGCGATATCGTTCGCCCATGAGCCAGCCCTTCCACGCCTCAATCATCGCCGTCGGTTCCGAGATGCTCGGGCAGACGCGGGTCGACACGAACTCGCTGAAGGTGACTGCACTGCTCGAGTCGTACGGAGTGCCGCTCGTCCGGAAATCGGTCGTGGGCGATACGCGCGACGACCTGATCGCGGAGATCAGGCACAGCCTCGAGCACTCGAACCTGCTGATCACCAGCGGCGGACTCGGTCCGACGGAAGACGACCTCACGCGCGAGGCTCTTGCCGCTGCGCTCGGGCTGGAGTTCGAGACGGACCACTCGATCATCGAGCGGATCGAAGCGCGTTTCGCCGCCCGCGGCTGGGCGATGCCCGAGGTCAACAAGCGGCAGGCTCAGGTCTTCCGAGGACAGACGACGCTGAAGAACGAGCGCGGGACCGCGCCGGGCTTCCACCTCATCGACGCCGACCGCCACGTCTGGGTCTTTCCGGGAGTCCCGCACGAGCTCGGGTGGATGCTGGAGACGTACTTCGAGCCGTGGCTCGCGGAGGTTGCGGGCAAGCGCGCCCGCTACCGCAGAGTGCTCAAGGTGGCGGGGCTCACCGAATCAGGGGTCGAGGAGCGGCTCGCCCCGTATTACGAAGCGCACCGCGGCGAAGACCTCACCATCCTCGCGTCCGGCGGACAGATCGAGATTCACCTGATCGCCGACGGCACCGAAGAGCAGGCTCGCGGCTTCATCGCCGAGCGCGAGACTGAGATCACGCAGATCTTCGGCGGCCGGATCTTCGGCTACGACGACGACACGCTGGAGTCTGTGGTCGGGCGGATGCTCGCGGAGCGCGGTGAAACGGTCGCGATCGCGGAATCGTGTACGGGCGGACTCCTCGGTTCCCGCATCACCGACATCCCCGGTAGTTCGGGCTACTTCCTGGGCGGCGGGATCTGCTACACGGCGGCGGCGAAGACCGCTCTCGCCGGAGTCGATCCTGAGCTGATCCGGGAGCACGGAGAGGTGTCCGAGCCGGTCGCGCTCGCGATGGCTCGTGGGATCCGCGAGCGGTTCGGGGCGACGTACGGCGTCGCAGTAACCGGCATCGCAGGGCCGGGCGGTGGGACGCCGGAAAAACCGGTCGGGACCGTGCACATTGCCGTCGCGACCGCCGATCGCGTCGAGCACCGGAAGCGTCTCTGGCAGGGCCCTCGTACGATCATCAAGTGGTACTCGACGCAGCAGGCGCTCGACCTCCTGCGGCGCGTGATGCTCGGCGGCTAGCGGCGAGTCCCGCCGCGCCGCAGCCTGACGGTCGCCACGGACAATTAGCCGTGTCGTTTCGCAAAACTTTCGGTGGCGAATACCGTACGCCTTGTCCGATATAGTTGCGCCGACCCCCTATCGACGCAAAGCCGAACCAACAACCACCAACAGGAGGACCCATGCGACGGCAACTGATTTTCGCCTGCATCCTGTCCCTCATCGTCGTGGCGTGCGCGACGACCCCGCCGACCACACCGGCCCCGAACGCGGTCGCAGTCGACGCCGGCCTTCCTCCGCTTCTCGACCGCAACCTCTTCTTCGACGATCCGCAGCTCTCGGGCGCCCAGATTTCGCCGGACGGCCGCTGGATCTCGTTCCGCAAGCCGCACAACGGCGTGGTGAACATCTTCGTCAAGGGCTTCTCGGAGCCGTTCGACGCGGCAAAACCGCTGACGGCCGACACGAAGCGCCCGGTTCGCGCTTACTTCTGGAGCCAGGACAGCCGCTATCTGCTCTACGTCCAGGACAAGGGGGGCGACGAGAACTTCCACATCTACGCTGTCGATCCGACGGCCGCCGCCGATGGCGCAACCGGCGTTCCTCCGTCGCGCGACCTCACGCCCGGTGAGAAGGTCGTCGCTGCGATCTATGCACTTCCGGAGAAGACTCCGAACGAGATCATCGGCGGCCTCAACGACCGCGATCCCGCGCTCCACGACGTCTACCGCATCAACCTGACGACTGGCGAGCGGACACTTCTCATCCGCAACGACCAGAACGTCGCGCAGTGGGTGGCCGACCTCGACGGCAACGTCCGCCTCGCTTACCGGCAGACGCCCGACGGTTCGAACGAGATCCTGCGCGTGGTCGACGGCCGCCTCGGCGATCCGGTCGTCCGGTGCACGTTCGAGGAGACCTGCTCGCCGATCCGCTTCCACAAGGATGGCAAGCTGGTCTACCTCACCGAGAACATCGGCGCCGGCGTCGACCTCACGCGCCTCTCGCTGCTCGATCCCGCGACCGGGACGATCACACCGGTCGAATCCGACCCGGAAGGGCAGGTCGACTTCGGCGGCCCGGTCTTCTCCGACCGGACCGAGGAGCTCGTCGCGACCATCTACATCGGCGATCGCGTCCGCGTCTATCCGAAGACGGACGAGTTTGGGCGGCTCTGGAGCGACCTCCGCTCGAAGCTTCCCGACGGTGAGATCGGCCTCGCCGCGATGACCGAAGACGACCGGCGGATGGTCGTGAGCGTCAGCAGCGACGTCGATCCCGGCTCGGTCTACTTCTTCGACGCCGACACGGGGAAAGCGGAACTGCTCTATCGCAGCCGCCCCGAACTGCCGAGCGCGCACCTCGCGCCGATGCAGCCGATCCGTTACCGCGCCCGTGACGGAGTCATGATCCCCGCCTACCTGACCATTCCGAAGGGAGCCGCGCCGACGAATCTCCCGGCGGTCATCCTGCCGCACGGCGGACCGTGGGCGCGCGACTTCTGGGGCTACAACTCCTTCGCACAGTTCCTGGCGAACCGCGGCTACGCCGTTCTCAACCCGAACTTCCGCGCTTCCACCGGCTACGGCAAGAAGTTCCTCAATGCAGGCAACAAGCAGTGGGGCACCGGCATCATGCAGCACGACCTGTCCGACGCGGTGAAGTACCTCGTCGACCAGGGGATTGCCGATCCGAAACGGGTCGCCATCATGGGCGGCTCGTACGGCGGCTACGCGACGCTCGCCGGCGTGACGTTCACTCCCGACCTCTATGCCGCGGGCGTGTCGATCGTCGGTCCCTCGAACCTGTTCACCCTTCTCAACTCGATCCCGCCGTATTGGGGCCCGATCAAGAACATCTTTCTCCTGCGCATGGGAAATCCCGACCTTCCGGCGGACAAGGCGCAGCTCGAAGCGCAGTCGCCGCTGTTCCACGCGAAGAACATCAAGGTTCCGCTGCTCGTCGTGCAGGGGGCCAACGATCCGCGCGTGAAACAGGCAGAGTCCGACCAGATCGTCATCGCCTTGCGCGACCTCGGCCGTCCGGTCGAGTATCTCGTCGCGCCGGACGAGGGCCATGGTTTCGCCGGTCGCGAGAACCGCATTGCGATGTTCGCCGGTATCGAGCAGTTCCTCGCGAAGCACCTCAGCGGCAGGCATCAGGCCGGGATGCCGGACGACATCCGGGCAAAACTCACCGCGATCACGGTCGACCCGGCGAAGGTCGAGGCACCGAAGATCGCGTCCGGGCTCGACGCCGCGAAGGTCGCGCCGCTGCCGGTGATCGACGCATCCAGAATCGCCCCCGCCACCCTGACCTACAAAACGAAGCTGAACCTCCCGGGCGGCCGTGAGATGGAGCTCGACCTGACCACCGTCTACGCCCGCGACGGCGCCGGCTGGACGATCACCTCGACCGCGAAGTCGCCGATGGGAGACGGCACCGACGCCTGGCTGCTCGGCCCCTCGCTCAGGCCGGTCAGCCGCTCGGCGAAGCAGGGTCCCGCCACCATCGAGATGAAGTACGACGATCGCAGCGTGACCGGTGAGATCGTCGCCGGGCCGCAGAAGATCCCGGTGAAGATTGAGCTCGAAGCGCCGGCGTTCGGCGATCAGGTTGCGGCCGAGGCCGCGATTCTCGCGATGCCTCTGGCAACCGGCTACCGGACCACGTTCCGCTCGTCCGAGATCGGGATGCAGCAGCGCGCCCGATTCTTCTCGCTGGCGGTCGAAGGGGAGGAGAGCGTCACGGTTCCAGCTGGCACGTTCCAGACGTACCGCGTGCGCCTCGAGCCGCTCGACAACGAGCCGGGAGGGACCACGATGTGGGTCACCCGCGACACCCCACGTGTGACCGTGAAGTCCGAATCCAAATTGCCGCCGATGATGGGTGGCGGGACTTCGGTCACCGAGCTCGTCAGCCGTAAGTAGTTGTTTTGTCGAGCGCGGGCCCGCCTC
>JBAQWH010000017.1:0-2805 GCA_049298815.1 Thermoanaerobaculia bacterium
GGGTGGGTGGGTTAACGTGGAACTCCCGTAGAGCTCACGATTGTTCCGTCAAGCGTTCGGCACGAAGTCTTGAGACATGGGCGACCACGATCAGGATCAATGCTGTTCCGAGTCCGACCGCGAGCCCGCCAAACCGCAGTGGATACGCGACGATGATCAGAATGTATTCGAGGCCGAGCGTGCGGAAGGAGTTACCGACACGCCCGATCCCTTCCGGTCTCAGAACTTCGCCGACGAGGTATGCCGCCACTGATGTCGCGTGGCCAGCAGCACTCGCCCAAGCGGACATGCGCGCCGCATGTGCCGTCGTCCACTTTCGGCAGACGACGGCGACGACGGTTATAAGCACAGCGCCATAAGCAACCCACACCGGCATTTCCAGTGTTCGAGCTCCGGTCCGAAAGACAAAGGACACGATAAGGAAGAGAACGATCGCGATTGCGAATGGCAGAAATCTCGCGCTCATCTGCTCACCTTCTACCTGCCGCACGGCGGATCGATCGTGACAGCGGTCCAGGCCACCGCGCCAAATCCTTGAACGGACCAACGTCATCGAGAGCGTCGGAGACATTAAACGTACACGTGCCGCCGGGCTGAGCACCCAGATCAGCGACGCGGTCGTAGATCCGCTGTTCCTCGCAGCACGACGTGTTGAAGCAGTAGACGTCGACTTTGTCCCCAGCTTTTCGGTGATAGTCGAGGTAGTCCTCGATGTTCGGGTTATCAAGAACGTCCGAACCCCAGGGCCGTTGTCCGCCGGCTGGAAAACTACCACCTGGATCAAAAAGGAATGGAGGTGGTCCTTGGCACGGACCACCGCACTGACCATCGCTGTAAAACGACGTGTGGCTCACTACGCCACCCCAGAGTGGTCCGATTTGGACGTACGGACCGTGCATGATCACGACGCAAATCTTCAGACCAAGAGGATCGCGATAGCGCACCGGGTTGCCGCGGACGTATCCGAAAAGGTTCGTGCCGCCATCAAGTCCGATCGGATCGGCCTGGGTGTACCGCCCCCATCCCGCCCGGCACCACCTGAAGATGTTGTACGCCAGCTCGCCGCCATCCGCCTCCTGCCCCGGGAAGCGCAGCGGCTGGTGGCGATTGGCGCCGGTGCGCCATGCGTACACGCTGCCGTATGGCTCGTACTCGGCGCGCCAGATCACGCTACCGGTCGCGTCGGTCTGCAACAGCGGCGTGCCGAGGTGGTCGTCGAAATACCACGCCACGGCGCCGGTCGCATTCTCGACCTGCACCAGCGGCTGGCCGCCGAACCAGACGTACTCGTACGCGATCCCGCGTCCCGGCAGCGTGCTCTCCTCGCTCTCGGCCATCAGGTTCAGCTCCGGCGTGTAGAGCGAGATCCGTCCCGACGCTCCTCGCGTCGTGAGCGTCCGCACTCCGCGACCGTCGTAGCTGAAACTCGCCCCCTCCCCTTCCGCCAGCGCGTTCCGCGGCGAGTACGCGTACGTCGCGACGCCGACCGTCACCTCGTTGCCGGCTGCGTCGTACGCCACGCTCCTCGCCGTTCCGTTCTCGCTGACCGAGGCCAGCTTCGGCGTCGTGCCGACGTGCGTGAAGGTCGCCGTGCGCGCCGTGCCCAACGTCGCGCTGAGCAGGTTCCCCATCGCGTCGTAGCCGTAGACTCCGGAACCCCACAGAGCCGCCCCGCCGTCCGCGCGCGTCAGGCGGCCCAGGTCGTCGTAGCCGTAGTCGCGGTCGTAGCCGCGGTCGAGCAGGTCGTCCAGCGTCGTCACGTTCCTCGCCGCGTCATAGCCGTATGCGTACGACGCCAGCGGCCCAGCCGCCCCGTGCAGCTCGTTGGTCAGCATCCGGTAGCGGCTGTCGTACGTGCTCTGCCGGCGGGTGCCGTTGCCGTAGAGCGCCGCCACCGCCGGACCGAATGGCAGGTACTCGACCCCGCTCACCAGCGGCACCCCGTTCAGCTCCGCCGCGACCGCGCGGCCCGCCAGGTCGAAGCTCCATCCGGCCACCCGTCCCGACGGGTACGTCACCGCCGTCCGGTTGCCGTCGCGGTCGTATGCGTAGCGCGTCGTGTACGTGCCACCGCCCACCGTCTTCGCCTCGCGGATCAGCAGCCCGCGCCGGTCGTATGCGTAGGCGGTCGACCCGGTCGGGTCGCTCATCGTCGTCATCCGTCCGAGCCCGAACACCCCGCCATCGTAAGTCCACCCGGTCGTCTCCACGACCTCACCCCGCCGCGCCTCGGCCTGCGTGGAGCAGGTGGCCGACGAAGATCGAAGGTCTGACCCCGTCTCCACGACCCTGATAGAGCGTCTCGATCGGTTCACATCCGAGCCGCTGCCGCGCCTGGGTGATCGCGGAATCCGTGGCAATCTTGAGTCGACCCGGCCAGATCCAACCCGCACCGTCGAGCAGCCCGCGCAGGACATCGCGACAACCCACTCCGACGAACAGACCGAGAGCGATGACGTAGTACACCATCATCGGCGCAGGCAGCAGCCGCCGGCGTTGGCCCTCTCGCTTCGTGGCTTTCAGAATCGCGCGGACCGTCTCGAGCGGAAACGCCTCGGCGAGTACTCCGATCCCTGCTCGTTCGATATCGAACCCCTGAGCGGAAGCACCCATCACACCCTCCCTTCGCTCGGGTCAATGATCGCTTAACTTAGGGCCATTGGTATTAGGCCAGTATTAGGCCGCCCCACGGGCGACGAACCGACCAGCCGGAAGGGTTGCGCGGGCGGAACGCGCAACCTCGATGAGTCACGCCGCTGGCCGGGCGTGAAGCCGCCGGCGCGACCGTTGCGCGCACGCACCGTC
>JBAQWH010000018.1:0-2336 GCA_049298815.1 Thermoanaerobaculia bacterium
GTCCAGGCTGTCAGCCGCGCAGGACAGCAACCTCGTCCGCTGTCAGCTCGCGCGTCCTCCCCTCTTCGAGCTCTCCGAGCGTCACGTGGCCGATCGCGACGCGCTTCAGGCTCACGACCTTCGCCCCCAGCGCCTCGACCATCCGGCGGACCTGCCGGTTGCGACCCTCGGTGATCGTGATCTCGAAAACGGTCTTTCCTCCGGGATCGCGCAGGTGGGTCACGACGGCCGGCCGCGTGGGGCCGTCCTTCAGCGCGAGCCCGTTGCGCAGCATGTCGAGCTGCTCCTCGGTCAAACGCTGCGACGCTTTCACCACGTAGGTCTTGGGGACGTGAAAGTCGGGATTCGTCAGCCGCTCGGCGAACGCGGTGTCGTTCGTCAGGATCAGCAGACCGCTGGTGTCGAGGTCGAGCCGGCCAACCGCGAAGAGGTAGCGGTCGCGGTCCGGGAGGAGGTCGTAGATCGTCTTCCGCCCCTCCGGGTCACGATACGTCGTGAGAAAGCCGGCCGGTTTGTGCAGCAGGAAATACGTGAGCGCGGTCTGCACCACCGGACGGCCGTCGAACAGGATGGCGTCCCGCTCGAGGTCGACCCAACGGTCGGGGTCACCGGCGACCCGGCCGTTGACCTTCACCCGCCCCTCACCGATCCAGCGCCGAGCCTCGGTGCGGGAGCCGATGCCTGCTTTCGAGAGGACGCGCTCGAGCGTCTTGAGGGGCCGATCGCCGGGGGGCGGCGCTTTCACCGGCTTTGCCATGCGGGGCCATTCTAGCGGCGTGGGACACGACACCAGGCGGCGGACCCGGGAGCGCCACGGCGTGAAAGTGCGCAACGTCACGGGACTCGGCCACGGTCGGCGCGATACGCTCCCGCACCGGAGGTCGTTCATGGAATCGACTGGCTCGCTCTCGGCGCGGAGCGATGAGAAGAAGCTTCTGGCCGAGCTCGGAATCCGGATCCCGGAGCAGGTTTCATGCGGAGTGTCCGATGCAGCGGAGGCCGCCGCCGCGATGCCGGGCGAGAAGGTCGTCGTCAAGGTCGCCGAGCCGTACATCGCGCACAAGACCGAAGTCGGCGCGGTGAGGATCGTCGGCCGCTCGGAAGTTGCGGCAACCGTCAACGAGATGGCTTCCCGTCTTTCGGCCACCGGCTTCACGCTGTCGGAGTACGTCGAGCACGACCTCGGCCCCGGCAGCGAGCTGCTGCTGACGATCCGCTGGACTCCGGAGTTCGGCCCGGTGGTGACGTTCGGCGCCGGCGGTATCGCGACCGAGGTCCTTTCCTCGGTGGCCGTGCTCGCTCCGGGGATCACCGTCGACGTCGAAGCCGCGCTGGCCTCGAAGAACTTCACCCCGCTCATCACGGGGTTCCGGAACCAGAAGGCGAAGATCGAGCGCGGGGCGCTGCGCGACCTCCTGATGCGCGCCATGGACTTCGCGTCGAGGCACGTTCCGCACGACTTCGCCGAGCTCGAGATCAACCCTCTCGTCCCGTCTCGCAACGGCCTCTACGCCGTCGACACGCTGTGGCGCGAAGCGGGCGATGCGACCGCGCGTGAGCCGCGCCCCGTCGGCAAGATCGCGCGGCTGCTCGCGCCGAAGTCGATCGCCGTGATGGGCGTCTCCCGGTCGCTGAATCCAGGCCGGGTGATCGTCAACAACTTGACTAAAGCGGAGTTCGCAGGCCGGATCTACATCGTCAAGCCCGGGGAGGAGTCGGTTGACGGCATCCCGTGCGTCCCGGACGTGACATCCCTGCCGGAGACGGTGGACCTCCTCGTGTTGAGCATCGCGGCCGAGCAGGTGCCCGACACCCTGGACGAGGTGATTGCGAGCGGGCGGGCGGAGAGCGTCATCGTGATCCCCGGCGGGCTCGGCGAGTACTCCGGCTCGGAGACGCTCGAGCTGCGGGTGAAGAGCGCCCTCGCGGCCTCGCGCTCATCGGCGTCGGGCGGTCCGATCGTCAACGGAGCAAATTGCCTCGGCATCGAGTCGCAGCCCGCGCGCGTCAACACGGTCTTCCTCCCCGAACAGAAGCTGAAGAGCGGCGTGGAGACGGAAGTCCCCCTCGCAATCGTTTCCCAGAGCGGAGCACTCGCCGTGGTCCTGCGCACGAAGCTCACGCCGTTCGTGCCGCGCTACATCGTCTCGATCGGCAACCAGATCGACCTCACCGTCGCCGACTACCTCGAGTACCTCTCGACCGAGCGGGACCTCGACGTCCTCGCGTTCTACGTCGAGGGCTTCACGCCCCTCGACGGACAGCGCTGGATGAAGCTCGCCGGCGAGGCCGTGCGGAGCGGCAGGAAGGTCATCCTCTACCGCGCCGGCCGGACC
>JBAQWH010000019.1:0-5647 GCA_049298815.1 Thermoanaerobaculia bacterium
CGCCGCGGTGGTTCCGAGTGCGGTAACCTTTTCGCCGATCATCCTGAGCGAACGCGAGACATCCCTTCGGCACCTGCTCCCCGAACACTGGTTGTCCGGGCAGTAGGACGGAGTCTTTCGCGTGTCATCCTGAGCCGGCGGAGCGACCGCGCGTGAGCGGGGAGCGGAGCACGGTCGAAGGATCCCGAAATTCGGTGACGGGAGGTGGAAGCCGCATGCTGCGCCCGTTTTCCCCTGCAGCCCGCCCGCCCAATTGCGCCGGATCCTTCACCGCGCTGCGCTCCGGAGCCTGCCCTGAGCGAGCGCAGCGAGTCGAAGGGTCGCTCCGCCGGCTCAGGATGACACGCTGGATTGCGGCGAAAGGCGCGCTGTGCTTCTTTGCACCGAGCGAAGATTTGTGGAGGGCGGCCCTACTGCGCCGGGATGTAGGTCGGGTCCTGCGTTCTGGCGTCGATCACCGAGCCGTAGGCTGCGACTTTGCCCGACCCGTTGACTGCCCGCACCGTGACCCTCGCGTTGTAGGTCGTGCCGAGCCCCATCACCGCCAGGAGCGAGTTCAGTTGGCGGAACTCATTGGCCGCCAGCAGCACCTTCATCACCGGTGACACCTTCGACTCCGGCACGACGGCCGTCACTTCCACCTCCACCGAACGTCCCGTGATCTCGGCGAGCCCGACGTTGGTCCGGAACCGCTCCGACTGCTCGACCTGCAGGATCTGCAGCGGTCGCGTTCCCACGGCCGCCGCATCCGCCTGGGTGACTGCCGGAATGAACTGGCCGTACGTCCCGCCCGCGGTCTGGTTGTACGTCCGCGCCGTCGCGGTCAGCCGCGCGGGCGTCTGTGTCACGACGTGCAGCGCTCCGCCGTCACCGGCCGCGCTGAAGAGGCTCGTCAGCACTCCGTCGAGCACCCTCGATTCTCCCGGCTCGAGCGTCAGCGCCGCCGTCTGCGCCTCTCCTCCATTCTGAGAGTGGAACCGAAGGCTCGCGCTCACCGGACTCGCTCCCGCGTTGTACAACCTCACGTCCGTCTTCCAGTTCGCCGCCGCCCCATTCTGCAGGTCGGCGACGCCGGGAATCACCCAGCTCGTCAGCCCGGTCGCGGCGATCGACTGCGGCGTCACCAGCAGCGGGTCGTTCGTCCGGTTGTCCAGCACGGACGCGTATGCCGTCACCTTCCCCGCTCCCGACGTGACCTTCACTTCCACACGCCCGTCGTCGACGGTCACGCCCTTCTGCGCCAGCACGGAGTTGAGCTGCAGATGCTGACCACCTTTGAGCTCGACCGGGAACTCGAGCACCTTGGTCGCTCCCTTCCCGAACACGCTCACCAGGAGCGACGCCGGCTCACCCGAGCCCTCCACGAATCCCAGGTTCGTCCGGTAGTGCTCCGACTGCGCGATCTGCTGAAGTGAGAGCACGGCGTCCGTACTTCCCTTGCCGAGGAACTTCGCGAAGGGGATCGCCGGAACGTGCTGTCCGAACGTCCCCTGGCTCGTCGCGTTGAACGTCCGGGAGCTCGCGAACGTCAGCAGGTTCTGCAGCGTGCCCGCTGGCGCCGCGTTCACCTTCGCCTGCGACAGCGGCCGGATCTCCAGCGTCCCGGTCACGCTCTGCGTCCCGCTCGCAAACCAGGTCTTGAGCACGTCGTCGAGCGCCACCGTGGCTCCAGACTCCACGTCGACCGTCGTCTGCATTCCGGCAGTGATTCCGGGCTCACCGCTCGGCACGAACGAGAGCTGGTACTTCCGCGTCTCGGCGGACGTGTTCGTCACCCGGACGTCCGACCGGAAATGCGCGTTGACTCCCGCCGCGTGCGCCACCGCCGGGATGATCAGCGCGTCCGACGGCGGCGAGGTCTTCGGCGAGCTGTTCACCGGACTCACGAGGTTCACCGAGATCGGCGTCGTGTACGTGGTCGTCCCTTCGGATCCGAGGTTGCTCACCCCGTCCGACAGCGTGATCGTGATCCCGCCGAGCGAGGTGCCCGGAGGCAGGTCCGCCGCCGCGGCGCTCACCGTCAGGAACATGCCCCCGGCAGGCACCACCCCGCTCGACGGCGTCACCGTCAACCACGACTGGTTCGCCGTCGCCGTGAACGCGCGCCCCGCCAGTTCCCCACCGAGCGGCACCTGCCAGGTGACCGTCCGGCGGTCCGAGATCGGCAGGGTCGCGTCGCTCGTCACCTGCGGCAGCACATAGACGATGGCGGTGTTCGAGTACAGCCCGATCCGCGGCGTTGCGCAGTTCGCGTTCACCGCGCGGACGCGCAGGAACAGCGCGCGCGGCTCTGCTGTGCCGTTCACTTCCTGCACTTCGAACACGTTGCCGGCGCCGGCCTCGATCGTCTCACTGTCCGGCCGTGTGAACTCCGCATCGCGTGCGAGCTGCACCACGTAGGACGTGGCACCCGGAACCTCACTCCAGCGGATGCCGAAGCGGGCACCGCTCGAGATCTCCGCCGGAACCGAAACCGTCGGCGCCTCGGGCGTCTGACAGGCGGGAGGAGGCTCGACGACGCGCGTGCGCGCTTCCGCCGAATCGCGCGATCCGCAGCCTTCGAAGATCGCGCGGACGTACCAGGAAACGGCCCCCACCGGCAGCGTGAAGCTCACATTCGTCTCGCGTCCCGAGTGCATGCGCACTTCGTCACCCGACGCCACGCGAACCCAGAGCTCGTAGCGTGCGGCAGCTTCAATGCCGCTCCAGCTGAAGTAAACCGGAGAGGTCACCGACTCCCCCTCGCCGGGCGACAACAGGATCGGGGCACGAAGTCCGTCGCACTGCGGAGGAGGCTGGACGGTGAAGGTCCGCCGCTCGGAATCGATGAACGCGCAACGGTCGACGATCGTTCTGACGAACCACTCCGACGGCCCGTCGAAGTTCTCGTGAGAGAGCGAGGTCGCCGTGGTCGCGCCAAGAAGCGTCGGCGCACCATCGGCGCGCGCCGCCCAGAGCTCGTACCCGACCGCTCCCGCGACCGGCTCCCACGTGAACGTCACGAACGACTCATTCATGACGGCGCCCGCAGCTGGAGCGAGCAGCTTCGCACCCGCCGTCGGGCATTCCGCCGCCTGCGGAATCACGAAGCTGAACTGCGCGGAGAGCGTCGCGGCGCAGCCCCTGAAGAGCGCCTCGATCGACCAGGTGTAGGCACCCGGCTCGAGCGTCTGCTCGAGCGTGGTCGCCACGGTCCTCCCGAGCTCCTCGACGTCACCCTCACCTCGTCGCAGCAGGACGCGGTACTCGCTCGCCTCCGCAACGGGAAGCCATGCGAACTGCACGGTCGCCGCGCTCGACGTCGCTCCGTTCGCCGGCGATGTCAGTGCCGCCGTTGCGCGCCCGGAGCAGGGATCGGGAGCCGTGACGGTGAACGCGACCGCTGCCGACACGGTGGGGGGACAGCCGCCGAACAAGGCCTCGACGGACGCGACGACCTCGCCGGCCGAGAGTTTCACCGTGAGCGTCGTTGCCGTTGTGGTTCCGACGTCCTGTGGCGCGCCACCTCCGACCCGTACGATGACCCGATAGCCGATCGCTCCTGAGACAGCGGTCCAGCTGAAGGTCACGTCGGTGCCGATGGTCGAAGCGGCGGCAGGCGCGGTGAGCACCGGCGCCGGATTCGACGCACAGTTGTCCGCTGCCCGAACGATGAAGCGTCTCGTCGCAGAGCGCAGCGGCGCACACCCGCCGACCCGCGCGACCACGTACCAGGACGTCGCACCGCTCGGAACGCTGAGAGTCGTCTCGGTCGACGTCACCGTCGTCCCAAGGCGTGGTCCGCTCCCGCCGTCAAGCCAGACTTCGTACGCGACCGCCCCTTCGATCGCCGACCACTGCAGGGTGACCGGAGAGGCGACGTCGGTTGCACCATCGGCGGGAGACAGCAGTGTCGAAGGAGTCACCGGGCAGATCGGCACGTCCACGCGCGTCGTCGAAGCACAGGAGCCCTCGAGAATCGTTAGGCTCAGGCCGACCGCGCCGGACGAGCCGGCGGCGAAGACGATCGCGTTCGTCCCGGCTCCGCCGGTGATCGTGCCGTTCGTGATCGTCCAGACGTAGGTCGCGCCGGCCCGGGCGGCGGTGCTGGCGGCGTGCCCTCCCGATCCTGCAGCGACGTTCGCCGGGGCGGAGAGGGTCGCGACTGGCGGATCGCTCACCGTGACGGTCGCTGCCGCTGTCGTCGCGCACTCACCCACCGCCACGGCCACACGCAACTCGGACGATCCTGCCACGGCTGTTTCGAAGACGACCGTAGAGGTATCCGCTCCGGAGACGATCCGGCCGTTGGTGATCGACCAGGCGTACGTCGCCCCCGGCACCTCGTCGACCGATGCGAGGTTGCTGGTATCGCCGGCGCATGTGGTCGCAGACGTGCGAATCGAGATCGGCGGGAGGGCTGCGAGGACGACGCGTTTCTCGGCCGTGGCGATGCATCCATCCGGTGTCGTGACCGTGACGCGATACGTCCGCACCGGCTCGTCGAGCGGCCCAAGTGACACGATCCGCGTGGTCGCACCGTTCGACCAGGCATACGTGGCGAATCCACCCGGCGCCTCGAGCGTGAACGCTGCGCCCGCGCAGACCGAGTCGGGACCCGAGATCGCGATCTCCGCAGCGGCGGCGACCGGCACCGAAATGGTGGCGGAAGCGCTGCACCCGCCGATGGTGACCGTGACGCCGAGGGTCACCGGTCCTGTCGACGCAGCATCGAACGTGACCGAGCTCGAGCCTGCGCCGGAAACGATCGTGCCGTTCGCGAGGCTCCACTCGTACGTTGCGCCGCTCTGTGCCGGAACCGTGGCCACGTGGCCCCTGCTCGATGCACAGACACTCCCCGGCGCAGTGATGACGGGCGTGACCGGCGAAGCGTTCACGACGACTGTCACGTCGGCAGACCGCGCGCTGCAACCGCCGGCATGCGTCACGCGCACCGAGTAAGTGCCAGCCGTCGTCACCGTGAGCGACTGCGCGTTCGCGCCGACGATCTGCGTCGCCCCGTTGAACCACTCGTACGTCGCGCCGGCGGACGCGGTGAGCGTGACACTCCCTCCGGCGCAGAACGTGGTCGGCCCTCCCGCCGTGATGGTCGGCGCCGGTGGGGTGTCCACCGTCACGGCGACCGGCGACGAGGTTGAGACGCAACCATTCGCGTCCACCAGGCGCACGCTGTACGACCCCGGTGCGGAGACCGTGATCGACCGGTTCGATCCGATCTTCGTCGTGCCGTTGAACCACTCCCAGGTCGCGCCGGGCGATGCCGTCAGCGTGACGCTTCCTCCCTCGCAGAACGTCGTCGGACCGCCGGGGGTGATCGTGGGCGGCACCGCTTCGTTGACCGTCACCGGCAGCGGCGAGGACGTCGAGCTGCAGCCGCTGCTCTGCGTCACCCGGACGGAGTAGCTTCCCGACGCCGTGACCACCAGCGACTGCGCGGTCGCTCCCGTGAGGAGCACGCCCCCCTCGAGCCACTGATACGCAGTCGCTGCGCTCGCCGTGAGCGTGACGCTGCCGCCGCTGCAGAACGAAGTTGGACCGCCTGGTGTGATGGTCGGCGCGGGTGGGGTGTCCACGGTCACGACGACCGGCGCCGAGGTGGCACTGCAGCCGTTCGCGTCGACCACCTGGACGCTGTACGTGCCAGCCG
>JBAQWH010000020.1:0-2625 GCA_049298815.1 Thermoanaerobaculia bacterium
GCCCGGCCTCGCTGCCGCCCGCGCAGACCGTCGGAATGCAGTCGAGGTGGTGCCGCACGACCTCGACGTCGACGGCGGGATCGAGCGCTTTCAGACGCGCTTCATCGAGCTCGACGCGCGCGTCGAGGAAGCCTTTCGTCGACGAGAAGACGATCACTCCCGCGTTGAGGAACTCGCCCCGCTCGACCCGCGGGACGACGCGGACGACCGCATAGTCAAACGCGTGTCGTTCGAGCACGAACGGCCTCCTCGACCCAGCGCCGCGGCGACTCGAGCCTCCGGGTCAGCAGCGTGCGGTACGCAGCGCGATGCTCTTCGACGCTCGCGAACAGCGGGTCGTCTCCGAGCCAGGCATCCGGAATCATCGCGATCACGCCCTCGATCACCCCATCCCCCAGCTTCGCCGCGAGCCCTTCGTCCACCTCGGCAATCTGGCTCGCCCACGGCAGGAGGACGTGCTCCTTGATCCTCGCGAACGGTGCGCCGGCATTCTCCGCGTAGCCGGCCGTCCAGTTGTGATGGACGATCAGCGTGGCACCGTGGTCGATCATCCAGAGCTTCCGGTGCCACACGAGGAGGTTCGGGTTCCTCGGCGTACGGTCGACGTTCGTCACCAGCGCGTCGAACCAGACGATCGACGATGCGAGGCGCGGGTCCGACGCGACCGCGGCGGGGACGAGCGGGTCGAACCCGATCGAGCCCGGCAGGTAGTCGAGCGCCAGGTTGAGTCCATCGCTCTTCCGGAGAAGGTCCTGGATCTCGGGATCGGGCTCAGTCTTCGCCATCCGGGCGTCGATGATCGTGAAGACGATCTCCGGCACCGGCAGCCCGAGGGCTCGGGCAAGCTCTCCGGAAACGAGCTCGGCGACGAGTGCGCGGTGCCCCTGCCCCGCCCCGCGGAACTTCGCAACGTACGTCCCGTCGTCATCCCCCGCGACGATCGCCGGCAGCGACCCGCCCTCGCGCAGCGGCATCACGTACTCGGTCGCCTGGACGGTGCGGATCACGGGAGGATCGTACACGAGAGGAGGCGGGCACTACGCAGGAGGGTCGGGCATCACGCCGTCGCCCACACCCCGACAGCAAGAGCGTTCGGCGACGCTCCGGCCGCGCAGTTCGGCAGAGGGCGAAGACGCCCGGATGCCGGCCCTACTTCGATGCGTGACCGCGGCCACAGTGCGGCGTGCGCGTGGGGCGGCGAGGTGCCCGGCCGGCATAGGATGCCGCTCTCCCGTTTTCCCGATTCGATCCGCGCCTCTCCGATGGTCGGCAGCAGCGCCGGTCGCAGATGAAAGGAGAAGGCCACATGACGAACGCGATCCGTACGATCGCCCTCGCGCTTTCCCTCGCCCTCGCCGTGTCCACTGCTTCCGCAGCGGAGACTCTCCCCGGCTTCCGGCTCGATGTCCTCGGACCGGCGAACGGCTACCTGACCTCGCTCGCCGTCGACTCCAAGGGCACCGTCTACTACACCGGCCAGAACGGCTACATCTATCGCTTCGAGAACGGCAGGAGCACGCCGATCGTCAAGATCGCCGCGAGTCTCGGGATCAGCGATGCGGGGCTGCTCGGCATGGCACTCCTGAGCGACGACACGGCCGCCGTCCACTACACGCTCCCGACCGCCGACGGTGAAGGGACCATGTATGACGTCGTGTCGCGCATCGACCTCCGCAGCGGCACCGAGACTCTGCTCAAGAAGTTCGCATGTGACGTCGAGGTGCCGGAGCGCGGAGCCTCGATGAAGCACCACGGCGGCAATCCGGTGCCGGCCGCGGACGGCTCGTTCTTCGTCGGCCTGGGCGAATATGGCGGCCGCATCATCGCGCAGCTCCCGAACTGGAACGGCGGAAAGATCTGGCGCGTGTACGCCGACGGCACTGCCGAGCAGTACGTCATCGGGATGCGCAATCCATTCGACTTCGTCTGGGACGCGCCGAGACAGCGGCTGATCATTCCGGACAACGGCGATGACGGCGACGAGCTCTGCGTGGTGCAGAAGGGTGGGAACTGCGGCTATCCGTGGGCGTTCGGCAACCAGCCGCACCTCTTCGGCGCAACGGCGCCGCTCTACGTCTGGACCAACACGATCTCGCCGTGCGGGACGATCGAAGCCGCCGGACGAAACGACCAGCTGCGATCCGGGATCATCGTCGTCGGCTTCGTCTCGAAGGCGGTTCATTACATCCCCGACGTCGACGCGAAGCCGCTGCCCGACCCGCTCGTCGTCGTGCAGGCGACCGCGAAGGACGGCGGCGAGTTCGTCGACATTGCCGAGGCGCCCGACGGGACGTTCTATCTCGGCGACGGATTCACGATCTATCGGATGACTACGCCGATGCGCGGCGACTGCGATGGCAACGGAGCCGTCAACAACGACGACCTGACTGCACTCGCGCGCGAGCTGGCGGACGCTCCGGAAGCTCGCATGAACGCACAGAACGGCACCTATCGCGGCAGCTGGGGATGCGACGTGAACGGCGACGACCGGATCGACTCGGAGGACCTCGCGGCCCTCAGCCGGATGCTCATTCGTCCGCGCGCGGTGCGGCGGCGTTAGCGGGCGTGCAGTTCGTTCCGATGCGTGCGTTGCTGCGGACGTCCGAGCGCGGCGCTCCTGCACAG
>JBAQWH010000021.1:0-10651 GCA_049298815.1 Thermoanaerobaculia bacterium
CTGAAGGTCGTCGAAGCTCATCTTCGTGAACGCACGGGTCTCACCGGAGAACGCCGGCTGCTCGTCCCATGGAGAGGGTGGCGGTGGGGCCGGCTGCTCCCAGGCCGGAGGCTCGGGGGCTGCGGGCTCGTCCCACGTGGGCGCGGCAGCGGCTGCCGGCTGTTCTTCCTCCCAGGGGGACGCTTCAGTCTGCGGCGGTTCGACGATCGGCGGCGGCTCGGGTGCGGGCGGTTCGACGTCCACGGGTGCAGGCGGCGGCGGTGGCGGCTCGCCGGTCGCCATTCTCTGAAGGTCGTCGAAGCTCATCTTCGTGAACGCCCTCGTCTCGCCGCTGAACTCTTCAGCGGGCGGAGGCGCCCCGAAAGGCGACTCGAGATCGCCCTGAGGCTCCGCGGGCGGTTCGGGAGTTGCGGCCATCTTCTCGAGGTCGTCGAACGACATCCTCGGGAAGGTGCGCGTCTCGCCGCTGTACGCCGGTTGTTCGTCCCAGGGCGAGGCTGCGGGCGCAGCAGCCGCCGGCTCCTCTTCGCGGAGGAACGGCGCTGCCGCCGGAGGTGCCGAGTACGGAACCTCGACCGTTGGCGGTGGAGGCTCGGGGCTTCCGAACAAGTCCTGCGCGTCGGAGCCTGCCTGTGCGAACGGCGAGGACGGAGGTGGCTCTCCCCACTGCTCGGTCGGAGCCTCGACTGGAGGAGTCTGAGGGGTCTCGGCCCACGCGCTCTGCTCGGAAGGTCCGGTCGCCCAGGTGTCGTCGGCCGCGGGGGGCTCGGCCGCGGCCGCGCCTGAGGACGATGCCTGCGCGATCAGCTCCTCGACCTTGTGGATGAGGCTCTGGGACTCGAACGGCTTGGTGACGACTGCGTCGCAGCCGGCCTTCTCCGCGCGATCCGGATCGAAGGGCTCGAACGTGCCGGTGAGGAGGATGATCGGGATGTTCCGGTACTCCGGGTGCGACTTGACGAACTCGCACACCTCGTAACCGTTCTTCTCCGGCATGATGATGTCGGAGAGGATGATGTCGGGCCGCATCTCCGCGAGCTTCTGGACCGCTTTCGCTCCGTTGTTGACGGCGGTGACTTCGTAATCGCCGTCCGAAAACGTCAGCTCGACCACCTTTTGAATGGTGATACTGTCGTCCGCAAGAAGGATCTTTTTCGGCATGAATTCGGCTCCGTGCTTTCGAAGCAACGTACCACGTTAGATCAGGTGGTACAAGAGATTACGGATGTCGGAACCCTTCCTGATTTTCGGGCACCGAGGGAGCCCGAAAGACTTTCCCGAGAACACGCTGGCGTCGTTCGAAGCCTGCCTCCGGGCCGGCGCGGACGGGTTCGAAACCGACCTCCGGCTGCTGTTCGATCGCACCGCCGTCCTGTACCACGACGATGAGGTCGACGAGGTCGTCGTCGAGACGCTGACGTACACGCAGGCGGCCGAGCGTGGCGCGATGGCCCAGCGCCTCGAAGACCTCGCTCCGTTCGCCGGCCGCTGCACGATGATCCTCGAGGTCAAGCGGAGCCGCTGGGAGGAGGTGCTGATCGCGCACGTCAGCGAGTGGCCCGACGTCGTCGTCGCCTCGTTCGACCACGCAGCGATCGCGGAGCTCCACCGCCGAGGCGTCGCCTTCCCGCTGGGGATCACGATGCACGGCTATCTCGTCGACGTCGCCGATTACGCCGAGCGGATCGGGGCGACCTGGTGCTTCCCGAACTTCCACTACGTCGACGAGGAGCTCGTGAGGTCGCTGCACGACCGCGGCATCAAGGTCGTCCCCTGGACCACCAACCGGAAGCACGAGTGGGAACGGCTCCGCGAGGTCGGGGTGGACGGGATCATCACGGACGTGCCGGGGGAGGCGGTGGCGTGGAGAGAGGGGAAGAGTGAAGAGTGAAGAGAGAAGAGTGAAACGGGGGTGGGTTTTCACTCTTCTCTCTTCACCCTTCACTCTTCCATTCCCCCGCCCAAACCGTAAGCAGTGCTACACTTCGCGCGCTCAGCAATAGACGCGGGAGGGTGGCGGACAATGAAGACCTGGGAATACAAGATCATCAACGTCCGGTCGGAGAATTACTCGATGGATCCGCGGAGGGCGGAGGAGCTCAACCGTCTCGGAGACGATGGATGGGAGCTCGTCAGCATCACGTCGATCAACTTCAAGACCGGTGCAACCGACCACATCGGCATGGTCTTCAAGCGCGAGAAACACGCGCCGGCCTGAGAGTGAGTGGTCAGTCGTCAGTGGTCACTGGTCAGTTCACTCCTGAAGTCTGACCACTGACCACTGACCACTGACCACTGGCTACTGACCACTGGCACCTCCCCTCGTACCTCCCCGAATCCCACATCTGATATCTTCCCCCGCCCACGTGAGAACGCGCCTGCGCCGCATTTCGGCGTGACGCGGACTCATCCTCTGCCGGCATCCGGCACAGATCGGAAAAGACCTCATGGCGACACGTCCCTTTCTCATCCTCATCGTCCTGGACGGGTTCGGCTGCCGTAAGGAGACGGACTTCAACGCGATCGCGCAGGCGGACAAGCCGCGGTTCGCACGGCTCTTCGGTGACGCGACCTGGACCACGCTCGACGCGTCCGGCCTCGCGGTCGGCCTGCCGGAAGGGCAGATGGGCAACTCGGAGGTCGGGCACCTGAACATCGGCGCGGGGCGCGTCGTCGATCAGGACATCGTCAGGATCTCGAAATCGGTCGACCGCCAGGAGATCGACCAGCTGCCGACGGTCGTGGAGGCATTCGGCCGGGTCCGCCGCGAAGGGAAGGCGGTGCATCTCGTCGGGCTGCTTTCCGACGGCGGCGTCCATTCGCTGCAGCTGCACCTTCACGGCCTCATCCGCGCCGCCATCGCGAATGGCGTCGGCGGGGAGAGTGCGGAGCCGTCGATCTTCGTCCACGCGATCCTCGACGGCCGCGACACGCCGCCGCGGTCCGCCGAGAAGTACCTCGCCGACCTCCTCGCCTTCATCGCGGACAAGCCGCAGGTGCGGCTCTCCACCGTCGTCGGCCGCTACTACACGATGGACCGCGACAAACGCTGGGAGCGCGTCCATCGGGGCTACGACCTCATGACTCTCGGCGTCGGCACTCAGACGAAGGACCCGATCGAGACCCTCCGCAGGTTCTACGAGCAGGACGTCACCGACGAGTTCATGGAGCCGATCGCCGTGGTCGAGCCCTCCGGCGCGCACCACGGACGGATCCAGGACGGCGACGCCGTCGTCTTCTTCAACTTCCGCGCTGACCGCATGCGCCAGATCGTCACGTCCCTCATGCAGGCGGACTTCGCCGGCTTCGAGCGTGCCGTCTACCCGAAGGTCCAGATCCTGACGATGAACCAGTACCATCAGGATTTCGGCCTTCCGGTCATCTACGAGCCGCAGAAGATCAGGAACAACCTCGGCGAGGTGCTGTCGCACGCGGGCCTCAAACAGTTCCGCATCGCCGAGACCGAGAAGTACGCGCACGTCACGTTCTTCTTCAACGGCGGCTCGGATACCCGGTTCGAGGGGGAGGAACGGGCCCTCGTCCCTTCCCCGAAGGTCGCGACCTACGACCTCAAGCCGGAGATGTCGGTCTTCGAGGTGACGGACAAGGTCGTCGAGGCGATCGACTCGAAGCGCTATGACGTCGTGATCATGAACATCGCGAACCCCGACATGGTGGGCCACACGGGGATCCTGAACGCAGCGATCGAGGCGGTCCGCGCCACCGACACCGCCGTCAACCGGATCCTCGACGCGGTCGAGCGGGTGGAGGGGGTCGCGCTGATCACCGCCGACCATGGGAACTGCGAGCTGATGTTCGACCTGGCCACCGGTCAGCCGCACACGGCGCACACCCTGAACCCGGTGCCGCTGATCCTGTTCGACGCGAAGAAGCGTCCGTGGGGCGCACTCCGTCCCGGTGGCGCGCTCTCGAATGTCGCACCGACCATTCTCACGATCCTCGGGCTCGAGAAGCCGGTCGAGATGACCGCGGCCTCGCTGCTCGAGCCGAACCCGGCAGCAGTCGCATCGTGATCGAGCAACTGATCCTCGTGCGCCACGGCGAGACGGTCCACAACGTGGCCGGCATCGCGCAGGGGTGGAACGACAGCACGCTGTCCGACCGCGGAGAACAGCAGGTGAGCCGCCTTGCCGAGAGGCTCCGCGCGCTCGACTTCGACACGGTGTACTCGTCCCCCCTCGGCCGGGCGCTCGCGACGGCGGAGAAAATCGCCAGGCCGCGAGACCTGCCGATCGCAACCGACGACGACCTGCGCGAGATGAGCTACGGCCGCTGGGAGGGCCGATCGTTCCTCGACGTGCGCAGAGAGGACGAACAGTCCTACCAGAACTGGATCACCCGCGGGGATGCGGGCTGCCCGGAAGGGGAGTCGCACGACGACGTCCGCGCCCGCCTGGAGCGTGCATTCGCGCGCATCTCGGCAGAGTCGAGGCGCCCGGTGGTGGTCAGCCACGGAACTGCCATCCGCATTGCCGCGACCGCGCTGCTCGGGCTTCCCGTCATGACCGCACGGCACTTCGCGCAGGACAATGCGTCGATGAGCGTGTTCCTCTGGCGGATCGATCGCTGGGTGCTCAAGAGCTGGAACGACGTGACGCATTGTTCGTAGTAATAATCGTGAATGATTGATGGGACTTATGGGACAGATGGGACAGATGGGACTTATGGGACTTATGGGACAGATGGGACTTATGGGACCCGCCGCCCGCCAGTAAGAGAATGAATAGCGGGGCGGGTGGGTCCCATAGGTCCCATAAGTCCCATAAGTCCCATAGGTCCCATAGGTCCCATACGTCCCATTCTCATTCGTCCCAACCCATCTTCCCCAGGAGGCAACCCATGGTTCTCGAGCAGATCATCGAGCAGCTCACCGAAACGCTGAAGAGCCGCGTGCTCGCGCTCTTCGGGTATCCGGTCGAACGCGTGGTTCTCCAGTCGCCTCCGAAGCTCGCGATGGGCGACCTCGCCACGCCGATCGCGCTCGAGCTCGCGAAAGCGCTCAAGCGCAAGCCACGAGAGATCGCCGAGGTGCTCGCGAAGGACATGCAGCTCCCGCTGCTCGTGCAGTCGGTGACGATCGAGGGGGCCGGCTACCTGAACTTCCGGTTCGACCGCGGGGCTTTCACCGCCGCTCACCTCGCGACGGTCATGGCGCCTTCGACAGTCACGCGCGACCGCGTGATCGTCGAGCACACGAACATCAACCCGAACAAGGCGGCGCACATCGGTCACCTGCGGAACGCCATCCTGGGCGACACGCTCGTCCGCTGCATGAAGTGGCTCGGTCATCGTGTCGAGACGCAGAACTACATCGACGACACCGGCGTCCAGGTCGCCGACGTGGTTGTCGGTTTCGAGCATCTCCAGAAGGAGGGGCTCGCCGAGGTCCGCAGGCGGATCGAGGATCCGGCGGTGCCGTTCGACTACTTCTGCTGGGATCTCTACTCGCGGATGGCGGCGTACTACGCCGAGAATCCGGAGGCGCAGCAGTGGCGGCGCGACACGCTCCACCGGATCGAGCAGCACGAAGGGGAGACCGCGGAGCTCGCAGCCACGATCGCGAGGGCGATCGTCCATCGCCACATCCGGACGATGTTGCGGCTCGGCATCACCTACGACCTTCTCCCGAAGGAGAGCGACATCATCCAACTCCACTTCTGGGACCGGGCGTTCGAGCTCCTCAAGGAGTCGGGCGCGGTGGTGCTCGAAGAAGAAGGCAAGGCCAAGGGCTGCTGGGTGATGAAGCTCGCCGACAGCGAGGATTTCGCCGGCATGGACGAGCCCGACAAGATCCTCGTGCGGTCGAACGGCACGGTCACTTACACGGGCAAGGACATCGCGTACCAGCTCTGGAAGCTGGGGCTCCTCGATCGCAGCTTCGGCTGCCGCCGCTTCTGGACCTACCCCGACGGACACGTGCTCTGGGAGACGACGCACGAGGATGCGGATCCGTCGGCGCCTCGCTTCGGTGGTGCGCAGCGCGTGGTCAACGTGATCGACACGCGCCAGTCGTACCTGCAGAAGGTCGTGAAGGAAGGGGTCCGGCAGCTCGGTCATCCGGAGGGTGCGGAGAACTCGATTCACTTCTCGTACGAGATGGTCGCGCTGACGCCGGCCACGGCGAAGGCGCTCGGGATGGAGTTATCCGAGGAGGATGCTGCGCGCCCGTACGTGGAGATGTCGGGACGCAAGGGTCTCGGCGTGAAGGCGGACGACCTGCTCGACGCGCTCGAGCAGAAGGCGACCGACGCGGTGCGCGAGGGAAGCAAGGCCGCCGGCCTCGCGGACGAGGAGCTGCGTGAAGTCGGTCGTCAGGTCGCCGTCGCGGCGCTGCGCTACTTCATGCTGCGCTACGGCCGGAACAAGGTGATCGCGTTCGACTTCGGCGAGGCGCTCAAATTCGAAGGCGACTCGGGTCCGTACCTGCAGTACTCGACCGTCCGCGTGATGAACATCTTCCGCAAGATGAAGGAGCGCGGGGTCGATCCTCGGACCGACGATCGTGCGCTCGACGACCTGACGCTGAACGAGGGACTCACCGACGAAATGTGGGAGCTCGTGCGCCTCAGTGCCGACCTGCCTGCCGCGATCCGGCGCGCGGTCGATTCGCTCGAGCTGTCGATCGTGACGCAGTACCTGCTCGAGCTCGCGCAGACGTTCAACAGTTTCTACCACAAGTACTCGATCCTGAATGAGACCGACGAAGCCGAGCGCCAGCGCCGCGCCGTCTGCGCGGAGGTCTTCCGCCGCACGATGGTCGGGGCGCTCGGGCTGCTGGGGATCCCGGTGCCGGAGAGGATGTAACCGGACTGAATCTGGTGCGGGTTATTACGAGTTTGCTAGACTGAAGACCGGCTTCGTCGGCCGGTCCAACCCTATGAAACTCGACCTCCAGGATCTCTCTCTCCGCTTTCTCTTTCTGCTCGCGGGCGGGCTGTCCGCGCTACTGCTCGCCATGAAGGGCTACGGCCCGGCGCTCCCGGGACTTGCGATCGGCGGAATGCTGGGTGCGTTCGCCATCGCGCGCCTCGAAAGCGCCAGGGAGTAGCGTTTTACGACGCTGCCTGCTGCCCGTCGGTGCGACGGACGTTCTCGGCCTGAAGTCCTTTGGGTCCCTGCTTGACGTCGAACTCGACTTCCTCGCCCTCGTTGAGCGTGCGGTAACCCGATGACTGGATCGAGGTGTGATGGACGAAGACGTCCTCACCCGTGCTTCGTTTGATGAAGCCGAAGCCCTTGTCGTTGTTGAACCACTTCACAACACCGGTTTCTGCCATTCCTACCTCCCACGAACGCCGTGTGCCGGGCTCCGTGCTGTTCCGCTCCGTTCCGGGGCGGCGATGTAGGATTTTTGCAATCTCCGGGCCGGGGAAGTGGCGACGTCGCTACCAGATCAGGGCGCGATTCAGCCCGATCCGCTCGAAGCCCAGTTCCTCGTAGAGCCGGATCGCCGGAGCGTTGAAGTCGTTGACGAAGAGAGTCACGACCTTTCCCGTCCGCAGAAGGTGACCGCAGGTCTCCCGCAAGGTCGCCCGTGAATGTCCGCGGCGACGGTGCGCGGGATGGGTCCAGACGCCCATGAGCTGGACAGCCTGGTCCGTGACGGCCGAGTATTCGCACTTGGCGACGATCGTGTCGTTCTCGACCTTGACGATCGAGCGCCTGCCGGTGACGAGCTCGCGGATCCGTTCGCGATAGCCGGCTGCGTCGCGCTCGAGTGGGTCGATGCCGACCTCTTCCCGGTGCATCGCGGCGCATGCGGGGACGAGGGCATCGAGGTCCCTGAGCGTCGAGTACCGCGCACTCTCGAGGTCCGGGAAGCCGTCCGCGTGAGCGAGGGCGTAGACGGGTTGGTTCATTCGGACGACGGTCGGCGGATCGATGCGGCTGCCGAGCCGGCCCCAAAGCTGTTCGACGAGCTCTGCGGGCGAGATGATCGCGCGGACCGGAAGCATCCTCAGCAGGATGCGGTCGGCCACGAGGCCGACTGCCGCGTCGGTGATCTCGGGCGCCAGAGCCGGCTCGGTGGCCAGCACGATGTTGCTGGCGAGGGATGCGACGAGGACGATCGCGCCGTTGAGGCGGACGACGACCATCTGGGATGCAGCAGCCACCGGCTCCTCGAGCAGGCGGGAGATGAGGTAGACGTTGATGAGCGGATCGCGCCTGAGGAACTCGAGCGCGGAATGCGCGTCGTCCTCAGCGACTCGGTGGATCGACCATCGGCCTTCGACTGGGAGGCTCACAACGGGCCGAAGTGTCTCATGCCGCGCGGCCGTCTTACATCTGCGACTCGCCGAGATATGCGAGGCCATCGAGCAGGCGGTGCCGGATCGGGCGGTTCGACCATTCCTCGAAATGGCGCTGCTTCGCGTGCTGCAGATCGGCGGCGAACGCTGCGCGGAGCTGTTGGGCGACCGCCGCATCGAGGACGCCGACGCTCACCTCGTCGTTGAGCTCGAACGAGCGCTCATCGAAGTTCGTCGATCCCACACAGGACCAGAGGCCGTCGACGACCATCACCTTCTGGTGCAGCAGGGTCTTCTCGTACTCCCAGATCTTCACGCCGCGCTGGAGGAGTGACCCGAAGTGATGGTGACTCGCATGCTGGACGAGCGGGCTGTCGGTTGCGTCGTCCGAGGGGACGAGGACCCGGACGTCCACGCCTCTCTTCACCGCCTCGGCGAGCGCCTCGATCGCCTCGGGGTCGGGCACCATGTACGGATTAGCGATCAGGATTTCCCGCTTCGCCGACTTGATCGCGAGATAGTGCAGGATCTCGACCGACGACACGCTCCCGGTCGGCGACGCATACGCGACGTGGACCTTGCTCGTCCCCGACGGCGGCAGGTGGGGGAAATACTCGTCGCCCGCCGGGATCTCGCCCGTCTCCTCGATCCAGTTCTCGGCGAAGGCGCCCTGCAGCTGGTTCACCGCGGGTCCGGTGATCCGGAGGGCTGTGTCGCGGAAATGCTCGCGATCCTGCGCGTTGCCGGTCCACTCGTCGGCGATTCCGTGTCCTCCGACGTAGGCGATGCGGCCGTCGATGATGATCAGCTTGCGGTGGTCGCGGTTGTTGAGGCGCCCGAGGTTGGAAATACGGAACGGGTGGAAATGTGCGACGCGGGCACCTGCACGGTCGAGCATCGCGCGCTCCTCGTCATCGAGCTGGCGTCCGCCGGAGCCGTCGACGAGCACGCGAACGGAGACTCCCTGCTGCGCCTTCGCGGCAAGCGCCTCCGCCAGACGCCGCGCGATCGCGCTGTCGTACCAGATGAACGTCTCGAGGTGAATGCTGTGTCGTGCGGCGGCGATGTCGGCGAGCACGGGAGGGAAGAACCCGTCGCCGTTCTGCAGCACCTGCACACCGTTCCCTTCCTCCAAGCTGGATCCGGTGAGTCCGACGATCGAAGGCATCAGGGTCTGCAGCTCGCCGTGGTCGCCGACCTGCAGCTTCGGATCGGTGCGGCGTTTCACCGACCAGAAGAGGATCGTCATCGCGGCGAGCGCGAGGATCAGGCCGACGAACATCACGATCGGCATGCGGATGTACGTCGTGCCGCGCCAGGTCCACACGCTCGAGGTCTGCGGGTCTCGATTCATTTTCGCTCCAGCTCGGCGATGACAGGCCGATGGTCCGAGGGTCCGTCGTCGAGCACGCGTGCACTGACGACCTGCCAGCCACCGCCGATGACGATGTGATCCAGTTGCACTTCGCGTACACGGTGCGTCGGCTGAGGGGTGCCGAGCACCTCGAACAGCTCGCTCCGTGCGAGGAACGCGCGCACCTCGTCCGCATCGGGCGCGGCGTTGAGGTCGCCGGCGACGATCGGCGGATGCTCGCTCGCGGCGACGTGATCGAGGATGCACTGCAGCTGCGCCGTGCGCGCCCCACTGCTGAACGTCCCCCAGGCAGCGAGATGCGTGGCGAAGAACGCGACCGTCCCACCGTTGATCCGGATGACCGCCTCGAGGAGCGAGCGTGGCTCCCCGGTGCCGGGAAGCGGGTAGAGGTGCGTCGAGACGATCGTCCCGCGCGTGAGGATCGCGTTGCCGAACTCCCCGCCGGCCAGCGAAAAGCTCGGCCCGAACGCCGCGTGCATCCCGGTTCGGGCCTGGAGCCTGCCGACCTGGTCGCGGAACCGCGCCTGCCAAGTGCCGCGATGCGCCTCGTTGATGGCAACGATGTCCGGGCGATGACGCGTGATCGTCTGCGCGATCTCGTCGATGTGCCGGTCGCGCACCAGCTCCGCATGACCTTCGATGTTGTAGGTCATCACGACGAGCCGCTGCGGGTAGGTAGGCGAGACCTCGACGTGCGGCCGCGCGGAGCAGTGGCCCGGCCGGAACTTGTAGACCGCGAGGACGCGATAGGCCACCGGCACGGCTGCGATCAGCAGCACCACAGCCAGGACTCGCCTCCAGCGGCGCTTCATGGCGTGCTCTTCAGCCAGAATGATGCCCGGTCGGTCGCCGCCGCCGGCTGACAGTGCAAGGACCGCAACAGAGCGAAGTTCCGACAGCCTTTGCCAAAGACCGCACGCTCCGCGCATCGCGTGGAGCGTGCGGTTTGGCACTTCGCGCAAGAATCCAGATCGCGGCGAAGCCGCGGCGGCGAGTAGCCGGGGGT
>JBAQWH010000022.1:0-4107 GCA_049298815.1 Thermoanaerobaculia bacterium
GTGAAAGCCCACCGCCCTTTCACACTTCACACTTCTTACTTCACACTTCACACTTCTGAATCAGGAGGCGCTGGGGAAGGGGAGGACCTCGCCGCCGGCCGCTCCCTGGGTATCGGCCGCCGCGATCGTTCGTGCCGCCGCGGCCACGAGGTCGCCGAGAACGTCGATGTCGAACGGCTTGCGGACGATCGAATGCACCATCGAGCCGTCCAGCTGTCGCAGGATCACCGAGTCGCTCGCGCTGATCACGATGATTGCCGGCTTCGGCGGCGTGTACCGCTTCAGGGACTCGATCACGTCGATGCCGTTCATGTGCGGCATGTTGAGGTCGAGCACCAGCACCGCATAGCGCCTCTTGGCGAGCATCGACATCGCTTCCAGACCGTCGGAAGCGGTGTCCACCCGAAGGCCCGCGCGCTCGACGATTTTTGCGACGAGAGCGCGGATCGCCGGCTCGTCATCGACCACGAGGACGGGGAGCAGAGTTTCCACGATCGCGGCCGATGCAAATGATGAGCCGAACCGGTGGGACTCCGCCCCCTGGCAACTACCTGCGGCACCGGACTCGCAACATTGCCCGGCCGTGAATCGACCGATCGTTCTGCTGATCGAGCCGCATGCCGAGCATCTCGAACGCGGCCGCGAATTTCTCCTGACCGACTGCCGCGAGACGTTCGACGTCGAGACGGCCACCGACGTCGCCGGCGCGCGCTCCATCCTCCAGCGCGCGGACCGCGACCGTCAGCCGATCGCACTGATGCTGGTCCGGCACCTCCGCGACGAGGTCGAGCTCGAGTCGCTCCTCCAGGAAGGAAAGCGGCTGTTCCGCGGGATGAAGGTGATCCTCTACGCGGACGACCTCAATCCGACGTTCGCGACCGAAGCGAAGCGGCGCGGCCTCGTCGAGTACAGCGTGGCGGATCCATGGGAGACCCCGGAAGTCTCGCTCGAGCCGATCGTCCGCGACGTCCTCCGCACCTGGGAGGCCGCTCCTGGCTCCGACTCGGTGCGGATCTTCGGAGACCAGTGGTCGCCGCGATGCCACGACGTGAAGGACCTCCTCGCGCGGCATCGCGTTCCTTACCGGTGGACCGACACCACGGCCGGCGACGACGACGACTCGCCGGAAGACGGTCCGATGCGCATCGTCTTTCCCGACGGCACCGAGCTCGTCGAGCCAAACGATCAGGACCTCGCGCAGAAGCTCGGCTTCAGCACTTCCCCCGACTCCACCTTCTACGACCTCGTCATCGTCGGTGGCGGTCCCGCCGGCCTCGCGGCCGCCGTCTACGCGAGCTCCGAGGGACTGCGTACGGTGATCGTCGAGCGCGACGTCCCGGGCGGCCAGGCCGGCTCCAGCGCGCTCATCGAGAACTACCTCGGCTTCCCCGACGGCCTCAGCGGCGCCGAGCTCGCGTCGCGGGCCGTTTCGCAGGCGCAGAAGTTCGGCACCGAGATCCTCCTCACCCGCAGCGCAGCCAGCCTCCGGGAGGATCGCGGGTACAAAGTCCTCGAGCTCGACGACGGCACCGAGGTGGCGAGTCACGCGGTCCTGCTGTCGATGGGCGTTGCGTACAGGAAGCTCGAGGTCGAGGGGGCGGACCGGCTGAGCGGTGCCGGCGTCTACTACGGCGCGGCCGCCGCGGAGGCCGCCCGATTCCGCGACCGCGACGTCTGCCTCCTCGGCAGTGGCAACTCCGCCGCGCAGGCGGCGCTGCTCCTCGCGCGCTACGTGCGCAGCCTCACGATCGTGACCGTCGACGAGTCGCTCGAGACGACCATGTCGCAGTTCCTCGTGAAGCGTATCCAGGCGCTGCCGAACGTGCGATTCCTGGCCAGGACCAGCGTGGTGGAAGTCGTCGGCGGCGATCGTGTGGAAGCCGTCGTGACCGAGACGGTCGAGACGAAGGAGCGCTCGCGCCTCGAGACCGACGCGCTCTTCATCTGGATCGGCGCGACGCCTCGCACCGACTGGCTCGGATCGAGCGTCGCCCGCGACAAACAGGGGTTCGTCCTGACCGGACGCTCGCTGAACGAGCGACACCTCACGGCGTGGCCCCAGGAGCGCTGGCCGTACCTTCTGGAGAGCAGCATGCCGGGGGTGTTCGCCGCCGGCGACGTCCGTCACGGCTCGGTCAAGCGCGTTGGCTCGGCGGTCGGAGAAGGGGCGATGGCGGTTCAGTTCATCCACCAGTACATGAGCGAGCGCTGACGCTGAAAATGGTAAACACTGGCGTGCCGATTGCTCCTCGAAACTGCGCCGAGAGCATTTGTCGGAGGCCAGCTTTGCGATTCACGATCGAAAGCCGTGAGCTCACCAATGCGTCCACGCCCCGTCCCGCGCCCGGGTCGGCCCTGCGACACACCACGGTCGACGCGCGGGACGCCCACGATGCCATTGCCCAGTACCTTCGCGACGGACACCTCGAGCTCGTGAGCTTCACGAGGCCCGGTGGCGGGGGCGAGTCGATCGCCACCGTCAAGAAGGAGGACGCCGTCTTCCTGGTCCGGGTCTACGCCGGCTGAGACGCGCGACCGGCACGACGAAGGTCGTCCGGACCACCCGACGGCAACCTGTACAATGCGCGCGCAATGAGCGCGTTATGGGCCCTGGCAGCGTTTTTCACGACCCTCGCCGGAGGCCTTTTCGCGTGGCGATACCGCGAGTCGCTGCACGCGATCATGGCGTTCTCTTCGGGCCTCCTGATCGGCGTCGCGTTCCTCGACCTCCTGCCGGAGATCGCCGAGCTTTCCGTGCACAACGGGATCCCGATGCGGACCCTGATGACGACCGTCATCGCGGGATTCATCGCGATTTTCCTCCTCGAGAAGCTGACGATCATCCACAGCGAGAAGGGGCACGACGCCCCCGGGCATCATCACAACGTCGGGGTGGTCGGAGCGATGGGGCTGTCGTTCCACAGCTTCCTCGACGGCGTGGCGATCGGCGTCGGGTTTCAGGCCGGGACTGAGGTCGGCGTGCTCGTCCTGCTCGCGGTCCTGGCGCACGACTTCGCGGACGGACTCAACACGGTCACGTTCATGCTCGCCACCCGCAACAGTGTCTGGAGGACGGCGGCGCTGCTGATCGTCGATGCGCTCGCCCCGGTCGCCGGTGCGCTCCTCACGCAGGTGATCGTCATCGAACCCAGGATGCTGGCCTTTCAGCTCTCCTTCTTCTGCGGCTTCCTGCTCTACCTCGGTGCGAGCGACCTGCTGCAGCACGCGTTCGAGCGGCCGCGGTTCGGGCTGATCTTCGTCACTCTCACGGGCCTGCTCACGGCGGGCCTGATCGTCCACGGCCTCGAACTGCTGCACTCGCACTAAGCGGCGCAGCCGGCCGCCCTGGCCGCTTACTTCGCCAGGGTCTCCTCGACCAGTTTTCGACGCAGCACCTTGCCGACCATCGTCTTCGGGAGCTCCCCGCGAAACTCGATCCGGCTCGGCACCTTGTAGGGCGCGAGCTTCTCCTTGCAGAAGCGCCGGAGGGCGTCGGGAGTCACGGACTCGGCGCCCGGCCGCAGGACGACCCAGGCGCCGACGATCTCGCCGCGCATCTCGTCCGGCAGCCCGGCGACACCGGCTTCAGCGACCGATGGATGCGAGGCGAGGACTTCTTCGACCTCGCGAGGCCAGACCTGGAACCCTCCCGCTTTCACGACGTCCTTCGAGCGATCGACGATGAAGACGTAGCCGTCCTCGTCGAGATAGCCGAGGTCGCCGGTGTGGAGCCACATCCGGCCGTCGTCGCCGGGCTGGAGCACGAGGTGGGTCTCCTCGTCGTTGCGCCAGTAGCCCCGCATCAGCTGCGGTGCGTGCATCAGGATCTCGCCGACCTGGCCGCGCGGCCGGTCGGTATTCGTCTCGGCGTCGATGATGCGGATGAGGACGTCGGGCATCGGGAGACCGACCGAGCCGGTCTTGTTCACCCCGCCGTACGGGTTGCCGCAACACGCCATCGTCGCCTCGGTGAGCGAATACCCTTCGACGATGCGCGAGCCGGTCACCGCCTCGAAGCGCTTCTTGGTCTCGGCCATCAGCGGTGCGGCGCCGGAGAAACAGGCGACGACCGACTTGAAATCGATTCGCCCCTTGACGACCTTGCGG
>JBAQWH010000023.1:0-2010 GCA_049298815.1 Thermoanaerobaculia bacterium
AGGACCATGATCCGCTCGCTCTCCGGGTCGATCCACACCGAGGTGCCAGTGAATCCGGTGTGACCGAACGCCGACGGCGGGAGCATCTGCGTGGCCGGGCCGGACCCGGCGCTCTGCCAGCCGAGGGCGCGATCATCGCCAAGGTGTGCGGTGCGGTTGCGCGTCGCTTCGGCGACGAGCGCGGCCGGCACCAGGTCGCCCGTTGCGAAGGCCTGCGCGATCCGGAACACGTCTCGCGCGGTGGCGAAGAGACCGGCGTTCCCGATCGTGCCACCCGCGTGGTGCGAGTTCCCGTCGTGGGTCTCTCCCCAGATCAGCCCCGTTCGGAAGCCGCTGAACCGGATCGACCGGGAGGCGCACATCCCCGCCTCGTATCGCTGTGCCCATTCGGTCGCCGCGATGCGGGGCCGGAGCGCCGCGGCAGGCCGGAAGGTCGCGTCCTCGAGGCCGAGAGGCTCGAAGATCCGGTCGCGGGCCGCCGCCGAGTAGTCGCCGACGATCCCCTCGACCAGGTCGTGGAGCAGGACGAAGTTCAGGTCCGAGTAGATGACCCGGGTCCCCGGCTCGGTCTCCCTCCCTTTCGCGAGGATCGTCTCGACGTAATCGCCGAGCGCGTAGAGCGGCAGCCAGGCCTGCAGCCCGCTGGTGTGCGTCAGGAGCGACTCGATCGTGAACCCTCGGTGAGCGTCCTCGAGTCTGATGCGGCGCTCAGCCACCAGCTGCAGCACGAGCGTCGTCGTGATGAGCGGCTTGGTGATCGACGCGCAGTCGTAGATCGTGCCGGTCGTCGCAGGGATGCGCAGCGGCACGGCGACCGCGTTCCCGAGCGCCGCCTCCCTCTCGATGCCACGGAACGTCCCGACCGCATACGACGCCCCCGGGAAGGAGCCGACGTCGATCTCGTGACGGAGGAAATCGTCGAGGGCGGGCATGGTCGAAGTATGAAGGAAGAAGTATGAAGTATGAAAACCAACCGAAGTTTACGTGCAATTTTACTATCACGTATTTTCATACTTCATACTTCATACTTCATACTTCTCTCCTGCACAGGAACCGTTGCGCACGCCTCCTGTCAACGGCGAATTTCCCTTCAGGATCAGTGGTTTACGAGCAGCATTCACGGCGTATCCGGCGGCTCTGGTTTCCTGTTACGATCCCGCCCCACCGCCAGTCAGGAAGCACACCTCTCGAATGTTCCGTCTCGACAAATTAGAAATTCACGGCTTCAAATCGTTCTACGACCCCGCGAACCTCTCTTTCCCGGCGCCGCTGACCGCGGTCGTCGGACCGAACGGCTGCGGGAAGTCGAACATCTGCGACGCCATCATCTGGGTCCTCGGTGAGAACCGCGCGTCGCACATCCGCGGCGAGACCATGGAAGACGTGATCTTCCAGGGCTCGGCGAGACGCCGGCCGCTCTCGATGGGCGAGGTCACGCTCACGCTCAAGAGCGAGAACGGCCATCCGATGGCCGACGACGGGACGATCACGATCAACCGCCGCGTCTTCCGCACCGGCGAGTCGGAGTTCCGCCTCAACGGCAAGCGCGTCCGGATGAAGGACATCTCGGACATCCTGATGGACACCGGCCTCGGGATCCGGAACTACTCCGTGATGGAGCAGGGAAAGATCGACCTGATCCTGTCGAACAAGCCGCAGGACCGGCGCAGGCTGATCGAAGAAGCCGCAGGCATCACGAAGTACAAGACCAAGCGCCGCGCCGCCGAGCTCAAGCTCGAAGAGACGCAGCAGAACCTCCTCCGCATCGACGACACCCTCGGGGAGGTCACCCGCAACCTGAACTCGCTCAAGCGCCAGGCCGGCAAGGCCCGGCGGCACAAGGAGCTGTTCGACCAGCTCTCGTCCGCGAAACGCTCGCTGTACAAGGCGCGCATCCTCGCGGCGCAGGTCGAGGAAGAGGCGGCCAGCCTCGCCCTCGCGGATGCGCAAGCCGGTGAGAGCGAGCTCGCCGCACAGCTCGCCGCCGGGGAGGCGGAGCTCGCGGAGACC
>JBAQWH010000024.1:0-10113 GCA_049298815.1 Thermoanaerobaculia bacterium
GACGGTGCGTGATCAGGATCGTCTGCAGGCCCGGCGCCGCGGCGAGGACCGCAGCGACGTGCGCGGCGTCGTCCGGTCCCGGGTCGACCACGACCGTCCCGTCGAGGACGTACGTCTTCGTTCCGTCGAGTGTGAACGGGCCCGGATTCGGTGCGGTGATGGCGTCGATCCTCATCGCGGTGGGATCACGATCGACTTGCGTCCGCCGTTCTCGAGGATCACCGGCTGGATCGTCTCGATGGTCGCCGTGCGCCTTTCTTCCAGAAGATCGTCGGAACCGTGAAAGCGTGCGACCAGCTCGAGCGTGCGGATCGTAGGGAAGACCATCTGCAGCCTCCCCTCGTTGTGCCAGGTGACCGCGTCGCGCGGCGCGATCCAGGTCGCTTCGACCGCTTCGGTGAGCTCCGCGGTGGCGACGACGTCGCGCGCGACGGCCACCGTGAAGAACCAGGTATCGAAACGCTTCGGCAGCCCGACCGGGGTGATCCAGCGGGCCGACCAGACGAGGCGCGAGAAGTCCACAGGCGCCTCGTCGAGGATCTGCCGGAACGACAAGCTGCCCGCGAGGAGGCGTCTCCGCTTCTGCGCGGCATCCTCGAGCGGCGCACCGAGCCAGACGCCGCTCTCTTCGAACGTCTCCCTCACCGCGGCGACCCGCATCGGGCCGAGGTCGAGCGCGGGCGCGTGGTCGCGAGCGATCCCGGCATCGGGCTCGTCGACGACTCCGCCGGGGAACACCCACGCGTTCGGGATGAACGAGCTGTTCTCGTGTCGCCGGAGCATCAGCACTTCGAACGGCGCGTCGCGCACCACGATCATGCTCGCCGCGGGACGCGCAGGCACCTCGGTCGTGAGCGTCGTCCCGCGCGGGAGCTCATCCGCGTCGCTCATGACGCCCCCTGCCAGCCGACCCACTCCTCTCCGCCCGGCCCTTTCTCCTTCTTCCAGATCGGGACGCTCTGCTTGATCAGGTCGATGATCAGGCGGCAGGCGTCGAACGAGTCGGCGCGGTGTGGCGACGAGCAGACGATCGCAATCGACGAGTCGCCGACCTGCAGCAGTCCGAGACGGTGAACGACGGCCACCGCGACGGCGGGATGCATCGCTTCCACCTCGCGGACGATCTTCTCGAGCTCCTTCTCGGCCATCGGCCGGTAACAGTCGTAGAAGATCGATTCGACCGCCCGGCCCGCGTGATGGTCGCGCACGACGCCCTCGAACAGGACGTAGGCCCCGTCGCTCGGACGCATGACGCGCCGGACGAGAGCCTGCGGGTCGATCGCTTCGTCGGTCAGGTAGCTCACTGGTGGAGTTTATCCGGGAACATTCCAGTGAGTGCGTGGCTGCGTTCTGGCAGGCTCCCCTACAATGCCCGCGTGACGATCCGACTCCTCTTCTTTGCGGTGCTTCGCGAGATTGCCGGCAGGAGCGAGACCGCGCTCGCGCTGCCGGACGGCACGACGGCGCGCGAGGTCTGGGAGCGGCTGAGGCGCGAGCATCCGCAGCTCGCCACCTATGCCGAGCCTCCCCTGACGGCGATCAACGAGCGCTACGCGGCCCCGGATACGACGTTGCACGACGGCGACGAGTTGGCGTTCATTCCGCCGGTCGCGGGCGGCTAGCGAGCCGTCCCGTTCCCCGCGACACCGATCTCCTCCGCGATCTCGAGCAGCGACTCCCGGATGAAGGCGATGTGCTCCTCGAGGTCGACGCCGAGCTCTTCCACGCCCGCGTAGATGTCGGCGCGGTTCACCGAGCGGGCGAAGGCCTTGTCCTTGAGTTTCTTCTTCACGGACGACGGCTTGACCTCGGCGAGCGACTTCCCCGGCTGGACGAGCGCCGAGGCAACGAGGAACCCGCAGAGCTCGTCGACGGCAAAGAGCGCCTTCGCCATCGGGGTCGTCCGGGCGACGTTCGTGTACGGGGCGTGGCCGAGGATTGCGGTGCGCAGCTCCTCGTCGAAGCCGCGGGCTTCGAGGATCTTCGAGCCTTCCCACGGATGCTGGTCGGCGTTCGGGAACTGCTCGTAGTCGAAGTCGTGCAGAAGGCCGCAGATGCCCCAACGCTCCGGGTCCTCGCCGGGAGCGAAACGCTGCGCGCAGGATTTCATCGCCTGCTCGACCGCGAGGGCGTGTTTCCGGAGCGAGTCGGTGTGCGTGTACTCGTGAAGGAGGGCGAGGGCTTCAGCGCGGCTCTTCATGACACGATCGTACTCATAAAGGGGGTTCCTCGGGTTCCTCGGGTTCCTCGGGGCTGACGGGCGGGATGGAGGTCTGGTCAGAATTGCAGGGCGCTCCACGGCCCAGGAAAAACTTGCAGACCATTTCGCGGGATAACATAAATGGCACTTTTCACAAGCGTCCGCCACAAGTGGCTTGCTTACTGAGAGTTCGACGGTTGCGGTCGTTGTGAGTGATCACTGACTGATCCAATCGCACCAGTTGGCAGCCACTTCGCAATGACGGTGACCAAGATGAAGCAGGTTTCGACAGAAATGATGAAACCGCCCTTGCGCGAGTCCCTTCTCTCTCGCTCGCGCCAAGTGGCCGCTGCGGGCTCCCTCCTAGACTATTGGACCGATTTTGGACGATTACTCACTAAGCTTCCTTGAACCCCACCGACTGGCCGCAGCGGTCCAACGACGTAACACGAACGGAGCCGAAAGGCTCCGTGAGTGTTTTGTGGGCACTTTTTCTTCGTCCCCACCGCCTTTCACCCTCCAGCAGTCCTGATAACCTCCCCCCTCATGTCGAAGCCCCGCCCCTCCCTCTTCCTGGTGGACGGATCCAACAACCTCTACCGCTCGTACTACGCGATCCGGAACCTCACGAACTCGGCCGGTCTCGCGACGAACGCGGTCTACGGTTTCACGCAGATGCTGCGGAAGCTGATCAAGGACCACAAGCCAGACTGCCTCGCGGTCGCGTTCGACGAGGGTCGCTCCACGGTCCGGACCGCGCAGTTCGAGGACTACAAGAAGGACCGTAAGCCGATGCCGGATGACCTGTCGGTGCAGGTCCCCCTCATCTACGAGGTCCTCGAGGGGTTCGGCATCCCGATCATCCGGGCGACCGAGTGGGAGGCCGACGACTTTCTCGGGTCGCTCGCCTGCGCCGCCCGCGACCGCGGCTACGACGTCGTCCTCGCGACGAGTGACAAAGACTTCTTCCAGCTCGTTGGCAGCGGCATCCGGCTCTACCACACGGGCCGCGAGGCGATGTACGACGAGAAGGGAGTGGAGGAGGCGTTCGGACTGCCACCGGAGAAAGTCGTCGACGTGATGGCCATCTGGGGGGACGCGATCGACAACATCCCCGGCGTTCCCGGCATCGGCGAGAAGGGGGCGAAGGCGCTGATCCAGCAGTTCGGCTCGCTCGACGGCGTGTACGAGCATCTCGACGAGATCAAGAAGGCAGCGCAGAGGAAGACGCTCGAAGAGAACCGCGAGAAGGCCTACATGTCGCGCGACCTCGCGCAGATCCGTTGCGACCTCGACATCCCGATCGATTTCGAGACGCTGAAGCTCTCCGAGCCGGATCGGCCGCGGCTTCACGACATCTTCTCGCGCCTCGAGTTCGCCTCGCTGATGCAGGAGTTCCTGCCGGAAGCCCCAGCGGCAGTGCGTGAGATCCGGATCGCCTCGTCCGCGGACGAGGTCCGCGCGTTCGCGGCGGGCAGCGACCCGATCGCGATCTGGCTAGAGCCTGCAACCGCCGACGGCTTCGACGCGCCGCTCGCGGCGGCGCTCTCGAGACGCACCGGGGAGTCGCTGCTCGTGGCGGTCGACCGCAGCATCGGCGGGACGCCCGCCCTGGCGGCTGCGCTGCGCGAGCTCTTCACGAGCGGACGCACGGTGATCACCTACGACGCGAAGGCGCAGCTGCGACGCCTGCAGCGCCTCGGCTGGGAATCGAACGTCACCTGGTCGGACGTCATGCTCATGTCGTACGTCATCAATCCGGGACTGCCGAGCCATGCGCTCGGCAACATCGCCCGCGACCGGCTCAAGCAGGACATCGTGCTGCGGAAGGACGTCGTCGCGAAGACGACGCCGCTCTTTGCGATCGACCACGAAAGCGGCTCCTCGCCCCTCGGCCCGTGGCAGCCGTACCTCGGCGACAAGCCGGACGCGGTCCGCGCCCTTGCGGAGGTCCTCGAGCCGGAGCTGCGCCGCGATCCCGCCCTCGCCGACATCTACCACCGGATCGAAATGCCGCTCTTTCCCGTCCTGGCCAGGATGGAAGAGCGCGGCATCCGGATCGACTCGGGGCTGCTCCGCTCGATGTCCCAGACCATGGCCGTGCAGATCGCGGAGCTCGAACGGCAGATCTACAAGGAAGCCGGGACCGAGTTCAACATCAACTCCCCCGCGCAGCTCGGCCACATTCTCTTCGAGAAGCTGCAGTACCCGGCGGTCAAGAAGACCAAGGCGACGAAGAGCTACTCGACCAGCGTCGAAGTGCTGCAGGAGCTGGCCTCGCACGGCTTCGCGGTGCCGCAGCTGATCCTCCAGCATCGCGAGCTGCACAAGCTGAAATCGACCTACGTCGACGCGCTCCCGACCCTCGTCGCCCGAGACGGCCGCGTCCACACGACGTTCAACCAGGCCGTCGCAGCGACCGGGCGCCTCTCGTCGTCCGATCCGAACCTGCAGAACATTCCGATCCGCACGCCGCTCGGACGCGAGATCCGCAAGGCCTTCATCGCCGACGAAGGGAACGTGCTGCTGTCCGCCGATTACTCGCAGGTCGAGCTCCGAGTCCTCGCGCACATCACCGGCGACGAGTCGCTCATCGAGACGTTCCAGCGGGGGGCCGACATCCATCGTGCGACCGCGTCGAAGATGTTCGGCGTGCCGGAAGACCAGCTGACCCACGACCAGAGGCGTGCCGCGAAGACCATCAACTTCGGGGTGCTGTACGGGATGTCGGCCTTCCGGCTGTCGAACGAGTTGAACATCCCGACCGGCCAGGCGAAGGACTTCATCGACGCCTACTTCGCGCGATACCCGAAGATCCAGGAGTATCTCGACCGGACCCTGGACGAGGCGCGCACGACCGGAAAGGTCACGACGTTGTTCGGGCGCGTTCGCTACATCCCCGAGATCCACAACCGCTCGTTCACGGTGAGGGGCAACGCCGAGCGGATGGCGACCAACGCGCCAATCCAGGGGACGGCTGCCGACCTTCTCAAGCTCGCGATGATCGCGCTCGACCGCCGCTTCGACGGGACCCCGACCCGGATGCTGCTCACGGTGCACGACGAGATCGTCTTCGAGACCCCGCGCGACGACGCCGAACGGGTGGCGGGAATCGTGAAAGAAGTGATGGAGACGATCCACCCGCTGGCGGTCCCGCTCGCGGTCGATGCGCACTACGGCGCGAGCTGGTTCGACGCAAAAGAGTGATTTCGAGACGACTGATCCTTCTGCTTCTCGTGGTGAGCGCCTGCAAGCCAGGATCGCAGCAGGCGCCCGCTGCAGGGAACACGGCCGAGCCGAAGATCCGCGCGACGGTCGTCTCGATCCGCACGACCCAGCGGCCGTCGAACGCGGTGCACGCGCACCAGATCGTGATCGCGAACGGGAAGGCGCGGAACACCGGAGAGCGCGACATCTGGCGCCTCTTCGACACCGAGAAGAAGACGGTCACCACCGTCGACGATGTCACCGGAACCTACAGCACCGAGGCGGCCGAAGTCCTTCTGCGGCGCCAGCGTGCGGTCCTCCGCGAGCGGCCGCCGTCGAAGGTCGCCAGACTCGAATACCGGCTGACCGATGAGACGCGGGAGATGTTCGGTGCAACGGCGAGACAGGCGGTCGCGACAGCCGGAGCCTACCGCCGCGAGCTCTGGATCGCCGACCACCCTGCGATCCCGCAGGAGCTCTTCAGCATGATGCAGGCGAGCACGCCTCCCTCTTCACCGCTCGTCTCTGCTGGAGCCGAGCTCGAGCTGGCCCTCCTCGATCTGGACGGGTTTCCGATGATCGACCGCTACGAGCTTCCGTTCGGCCAGAGCGGGCGATTCGCCGCCGATCACCTGGTCGTGGGAGTCGCGGAGCGCGACGTGCCACAGTCGGTGTTGATGATCCCGCCCAGCTATCGGGACGTCACGCCACGCCCTCCGCCGCCGGACCGGTCGCGCAAGCGCAAATAGCCGAGGCGATCGCGAGGCAGTGGGGCTAGAGAACCATCCTCGAGTCGCCGGTCCGCTTCGTCACCCCTTCGCGGTCGAAGTACTCCAGTAGCGGAATCGCGACCTTTCGCGAGATGGCGAAGAACTCCTTGAACTGGCCGACATCGATCGTCTCGCCTTTGCGGCTGGCAAGCTTCTCCCTCGCTGCCGCGATTGCATCGCGATGGAGATAGACCCCCTCCGCGATCCGCACGAGCGTTCCCTGCTTCACGAGGTACGAGATCACCCCTTCGATGACCTTCGGTTTCTGCGGGATCGCCCGGATGATCTCGGAGACCGCCGGGGTCTGCAGGGCCGCCTCCGCGAACTTCCCCTCGATGATCCGCGCGAGCTCTCCCTCGGCGCCGCCGAGCGTCTTCGACCGGCCCGGCACGTCGATCAGGTCGCCCTGGATCACCACGATCTTTTCCCGCTGAAGGTCGTTGAGGAGGAACGCGGCGAGCGGCGCATCGGCGCCGGCCGGCACGAGCTTCTGGACGAACTCCCCCTTCGGTACGCCGACCGACATCTTGTTGAGCTTGAAGTACCGCGTGAGGAACTCGATCGACCGCCTGCGGAACTCGCTGAGCGCCTCTTCGTGAAGCCACCGTCCCTCGGACACCGCGGCGAGTGGCAGCTTGCCGAGCTCTTTCGCGAGCGCCTTCGTCGTGATCCCGCTGCGCGCCTGCATCTCGGTGAGCGTGAGTCCGCGCAACCCCTGCAGCCGCGCGATCAGGACGGCGCGCTCGGCCAGCGAGCCGGAAGAAAGCATCTGGAGGATCTCCCGCCGCGTTCCCCGGCTGAGCTTGCCGAGGTGCGCATCGAGGATCACGCCGCCGCCGATCGTGATCGCAGGAGAGTAGCGCCGGATCACGAACCGGTCTCCCGTCGTCGCGACGACCGGAGCCTCGAGCCGGATCTGCACGAATGCGGAGGAGCCTCCCGCCAGCTCGCCTGGAGTGTCATCGACGAAGCGGACGGTCCCGAGCAGCTCGGAGGCGAGGTGATGAAAGCGGAGGCGGACCTGCTCCTTCAGCGGGCGTGAATCCGGGAGCAGCTCGAGCCTCGCCGTGATCACCTGTGATGGGCGGAGGGTTCCCGGAGTGACGATCTGGTCGCCGCGACGCAGCTCCTCGAGTGGGATGTCCGGCAGGTTCATCGACGTCCGCTCGCCCGCGGCAGCGACCTCGCGAGGCTCGCCGTGGACCTGGATGGCGCGTGCGCGGCTCCGCTTGCCGTCCGGCAGCACTTCGACCTCGGACTCGACGAGGACCTGCCCCGAATACGTCGTCCCGGTAATCACCGACCCGAAGCCGCGCATCGTGAAGACGCGGTCGATCGGCAGGCGGAAGACCCGCCGCGCGGCGTCGCGGTCATCGACGGAGGAGACGGAGGCGATCAGCGCGCTCCGGAGCTCGTCGATGCCTGCGCCCGTCGTGCTGCTGACCGGCACGATCGCCTTCCCCGCGAGAAAGCTCCCGGCAACGAGCTCCTCGACCTCGAGGCGGACCAGCTCGAGGATGTCGCGGTCGACGAGGTCGCTCTTCGTCAGCGCGATCACGCCGGTCGGAATGCCGAGGAGCCTGCAGATCGCGAAGTGCTCCCGCGTCTGCGGCTTGACCGACTCGTCGGCCGCGACGACGAGAAGCGCCGAGTCGATGCCGCCGATGCCCGCGAGCATGTTCTTGACGAACCGCTCGTGGCCAGGCACGTCGATGAACCCGATCTGAAGGTCGTCCGTGAACCAGCTCGCGAAGCCGAGGTCGATCGTGATCCCGCGCCGCTTCTCTTCCGGAAGGCGGTCCGTGTCGACGCCGGTCAGCGCGCGGACGAGCGAGGTCTTGCCGTGGTCGATGTGGCCGGCTGTGCCGACGATGCGTTTCTTGCGGGACATCGCGGGGCGCATGGTACCGAATAGGAGGAATAGGACCTATGGGACCTATAGGACCTATAGGACCTATAGGACCAATAGGACCAATAGGACCCGCCCACCCCTGCACGGTCTGCGCGGGACCGCCCACCCACCCGCGGGGAATCGCCTCGCTCGTCGCAGAGCCACGACTCGTTTCCCAGTTCTACTTGGGCGGGCGGGTCCCATAGGTCCCATAGGTCCCATAGGTCCTATTGGTCCTATTCTCCTATCCTGTCCGCTCCCCCGCCCGCCCCGGATAGACCGCGGCCAGGGCCGGCGGCACCTCCCCCGATTGACCGAGTGACCGCTTGATCTCGCCGGCGTTGACGATCGCCTGCCCGCGGAAGTGGTTGTTCGTGACGACGTAGGTATCCCGGTCGCGGGCCATCACGTGGATCCGGTCGATCCACGGCTCGAGCTCCTCGGGGGAGTAGAGGTAGTCGTAACGCTCCCACGATTCCTCGTGCGTGAACCACTTCTGGTAGTTGCGGCCATGGAAGCGCGCATAGGCCACCGGACCTGTGGTCGTCGCTGCCGGCTCGACGGAGTCGTGGAAGAGCGGCTGGTCGACGTTGACCCAGCCGACGTCGTGGGTGTCGAGGAGCGCGAGGAACTCGTTCGTCTGGAAGGACGCGTGGCGCACCTCGAGAGCCTTGGGATAGCCGGCGAAGGCGGTGAACAGGCGGGTCAGCCGTGCGACCGAAGCCGGGGAGTGCTTGAAGCTCCAGGGGAACTGGAGCAGGACAGCGCCGAGGCGGCCGCACTCCATGAGCGGGTCGAGGTAGCGACGGAACGCATCGACCTCGGCACTCATCAGGTCGCCCGGATCGTGGGTGAAGCCGCGATAGACCTTCGTCGTGAACCGGAACTCAGGGTTGGCCGACACCCGCTTGACCCAGCTCCGCGCGTGAGTGTGGGGAGGGATCCGGTAGAACGGTGAGTTGATCTCGATCGTGTCGAAGAAGGACGACAGATAAGCGAGGTGGTCGAAGCGCGAGCCGTGCTCCGGGTAGACCGTTCCCTCCCAGTCGGCGTAGCTCCAGCCGGCGGGTCCGACTCGGACTTTGTGCACTTCGTTCAATGGTCAAGACCTTGATCAGACTTATTTTTAGAAGTTGCCATTTCGTTGCTTTGCGTAACATTCCTATGCTAAAAGCGCGCTATCGAAGCCAATGCGTCCAATTCCATCGACAACTTTTTTTGTCCGCGGCCGCGTTGTATTCGACGTTCGGAAGGGGGTCGATTCCTGACAGCCAAGTTGTACTACCGGATCTTGGCGGGGAGACGGTCGCGGCACCCCGCACGTGTTCAGCGCTGCGGCAGAATTCATCAAAGGTAAGCATCAATCAGGAGATCAAGTTTCATGGATACTTTTAGCGACAAGAGCCTCGCCTGCGCTGACTGCGGACAGGATTTCATCTTCAGCAAGAACGAACAGGCCTTCTACGCCGAGCGTGGATTCACGAACGAGCCGAAGCGCTGCAAGAACTGCCGCGACAAGCGGAAGACCTCGCGCGACGGCAGCGGATCCGAAGGACGCGGGCGCCAGATGGTCAGCGTGACGTGCGACGGATGCGGCGTGCCGACCGAAGTGCCGTTCACGCCGGTCAGCGGCAAGCCGGTCTACTGCCGCGAGTGCTACAACCAGCGCCGGTCGAACAACCGCGGCCACTCAAGCTGGGCCTGATCCCACCCCCCTCAAGACACCTTTCAACCAAGCCGGCCGGCGCGAACGCGCCGGCCGATTTCGTTATACAGAACTGCGGCCGGTGATGGGGCGGCGGGAGCGCCGGTGCAGACAAGGTGCTCAGGACGACCGCACTCACTACAATACGCGCCTCATGCCCCTCCTTCCCTTCGTACTCCTGGCGGTGGCCTATCTCATCGGGTCGATCCCGTTCAGCTTTCTCGTTGCGAAGTTCTCGGCTGGAGAAGACCTGCGCCGGGAGGGCAGCCGCAACGTCGGCGCCACGAACGTGCTGCGCACCGTCGGCCGCACCGCCGGCATCGGGGCGCTCCTGCTGGAC
>JBAQWH010000025.1:0-2415 GCA_049298815.1 Thermoanaerobaculia bacterium
GGGGCAGACTCCGCGTGCGGATCGCGAGGAACAACGCGTACGCGCCGCAGAGGTACGCCCCGTACGCGATCGCCGCCGGGAACCCGCTCAGAGCGAACGCGAGAACGATGACCGAGGTCAGCGCGACGTTGCCGTGCCGGCGGTTGAACGAGCGGGCGACGATCCAGAGGAGGGCCGGATAAAGCGCGGTCGCGTTCGTGATCTGCCACATCCAGCGGACGGCGTAGATCCCCGCCCCCGCCATCACCGCCGCCCCCGCCGTCGCCCCGGCTTTTCCCAGCCGTTCCTCTCGCAGCCAGAGATAGCCGAAAACGAGCGGGACGTTCAGCTTCAGGAACACGATCGCCGTGTAGACCCAGGTCAGTGGGACGAGGAGCGCCGGCAGGAGGATGAACGGCGAGAGGACCGCGGAGGCCGACGAGCCGAATCCCGGGATGCCGGAGCCGACGTACGGGTTCCAGTGAAACGCCGCCCAGTGGTCGCGGAGAAGCGACATGAGGGTCAGGTAGGAAGTCGGCGCGTCGTTGAGCAGCGCGTTCTGGGCGTGCGTGATCGCGGCGGGCTTGTAGAGTGCCCAGGGATCGAAGTTGAAAAAGATGTCGTTGGGCGAGAGGACTCGCCCCATGAAAACCACCGGATAGAAGATCGCGGCGTTGTAGACCGCCGCGGCGAGGAGGATCAGGTGGTGTCTGCGGATGAAGCGGGTCAAGCACCTCAGAGTTTATCCTGAGCAGGTGCGCAGAAAAGTCGTGGTTGCCGCCGAGGTGGGAGAGGAGTTCTTCGCGAGGATCTCCGGAGACGAACGCTTCGAAGTCGTGAGGAGGCTCGCGGGCAGCGAGGACGAGCTCGCCGCTGCGGCGGCGGACGCGGTGGTGCTCGTGACGCGCTCGTACAACCCGGTGACGGCGCAGGTGATCGCCGCCGCACCGCATCTCGAAGTGATCGCGCAGGGGACGAGCGGGACCGACAACATCGACCGGACCGCTGCAGCTGCCCGCGGCATCGCGGTCGTCTCGCTTCCCGGCGAGAACGCAAACGCCGTCGCGGAGCTCGTGATCGGAGTGATCCTCTCGCTCACGCGCACGATCCCGTTCTACGGGAGGGAGATGGCGGCCGGCCGCTGGCAACGCTCCGACTGTGCGACGCGCCACGAGATGCGCCACTACCGCCTGGGCATCGTCGGTCTGGGGCAGGTCGGCCGCAGGGTCTCGCGACTCGCGGGCGCGTTCGGGATGACGGTGCAGGCCAGCGATCCCTACCTCTCGGACGCCGACTTCGCCGAGCGCGGGGCTACCTCCGCCGGCTCGCTCGAGGACCTTCTGCGCAGCAGCGACATCCTCACGCTCCACGTGCCGCTCACCGAAGAGACGCGCGGGATGATCGGGTCGCGGGAGATCGGCCTGCTGCCGCAAGGGGCCTTCCTCATCAACACCGCCCGGGGCGAGGTGCTCGACCGCGCCGCAGCACTCGACGCCCTTGCGACGTCGCACCTCTCCGGCCTCGCGCTCGACGTCTACGATCCGGAGCCACCCGCCGGCAGCTGGCCCGACGATCCGCGCCTGATCACGACGCCGCACATCGCCGGTTGCACGTACGAATGCCGGACCGCAATCGGCGCACGGCTGTACGAACAGATCGCGGCGCACTACGGGACCCCAGTGTCATCCTGAGAGGCTGTGCAGAAAACGCTGCGGTAGGTCACCACAGAGACACAGAGGACACAGAGACGCACAGAGGTGGCCGCTGCGGTTCTCACTCTGTGAACCTCTGTGCTCTCTGTGCCTCCGTGGTGGCTGTTCGCAGTTTTGTGCACAGCCTCGGGGTCCTTCGCCGCGCTACGCCGCCCCGCCCACCACCCGTCCGTCCTTCACCACGCACGTTCCGTCCCGGAAGACGTCGCGCACGAGGTTCACACCGAAGTGGTAGACGAGGTGGAGGTATGTCGGTGCGTCGAGCAGCGAGAAGTCGGCGCGTTTCCCGACCTCGATCGACCCGGTCTCGCCGGCCAGCCGCAGCGAAAACGCGCCGTTGAGCGTCGCCGCGGTGATCGACTCCTCGACCGTGAGCTTCATCCGGAGCGTCGCGAGCTGTACGACCATCGGCATCGACTCGGTCATCGACGATCCCGGGTTGCAGTCGGTCGACAGTGAGATGACGGCCCCCGCCTCGACGAGCTGCCGGGCCGGCGCGAAACGCTCCGACATGAGGAAGAAGCTCGTCCCCGGGAGCAGGTTCGCCACCGTGTCGCTCGCGCCGAGGGCCGCGATCCCGCGCTCCGAGATGTACATGAGATGGTCCGCCGACGCCGCTCCGAGCTCGGCACCGAGGGCCGCGCCGTCGGTGTCCGAGAGCTCGTCCGCGTGGATGCGGGGCATCATGCCGTGGCCGGCGCCCGCCCGGAGGACCGTGTTGCCC
>JBAQWH010000026.1:0-11365 GCA_049298815.1 Thermoanaerobaculia bacterium
AGAGCCTACTCCTCGGTCTCCGCTTCGCCGAGCATGGCCGCTCCCTTCCGCCGGAACCTGCCGGTCGCGAGGAGCGCGGGCAGCAAGGTGATCGACGCGAGGCAGCTCAGCGTGATGCCGACGACCGAGGCGAGGCCGATCGAACGGACGCCGGGATAGTGCGAGATCGCGAACGATGCGAATCCGACCACCGACATCATTGCCGCCAGAGTGACGGCGCGGCCGGTCTCGAGGGCGTTGACGGGGAACTCGCTCGGCGACTCGTCGTAGCGCTGCAGCATGTAGACGGCGTAGTCGGTCGCCGTGCCGACGAGCATCAGTCCGACGAAGATGTTCATGAAGTTGAACTCGAGGTCGAACGCCGCCATGAAGCCGAGCATGCTCGTGCAGCCCGCGATGAAGGGGACGAAAACGAAACAGGCGCGGGCGAAGGAGCGGAAGCCTCCCCAGACGAGGGCGAAGGTCAGGGCCAGGCCGAGGAGGCTCGCACGCGCCGCGTCCTTCTTCGTGATCTCGCGGAGCGTTTCCGAGATGAGGTTCACCCCGGTGAGGACCCCTTCCGGATGCCGTTTGCGGAACGCCTGCAGCTCGTCCGGCAGGAAGCGGGGCCACTTGCCGGTGGCGGGATAGACGTAGGTGACCGCGACGTAGCCGTCCGGCGTTTTCTTGATGAAGCGCTGGACGGACTCGCCGAGGCCGAGGGCCTGCAGCTTCTCGACGGTCAGTGGCTCGCGTTGCGTGAACGCCTGCGCGAAGAGGGGGAGGATGTGGTCGTAGGCGGTGCCGCGGAAGCCGTTGTCGACGAGCGCCTTCCGGAACGTCGCCTCGATCCGCGCGGGGGAGAAGTCGTCGCCACCGACGGCGAGCCGGTCGATGATCGCCTTCTGCTGAGTCTCGCTCGGGAGGAACGTGGCGATCGACTGCACCGAGCCGATCGTCCCCTTGCGCACGAGCGCTTCGAGCTCTGGCAGCGCGGCCTCGGTGCCGCGAATCGCCTCGCTCGGGGTCGCAGCGCGGACGCCGTACATCATCGCGTCGAACGACTGGCCGAAGCGCTCCGTGACCGCCTCCTGCATGCGCACCGCGTCGTTGCCGGTCGCCCGGAGGCTCTGTAGGCTGTCGCTGAAGCGGACGTTCCGTGCTGCGATCGCGCCGACGATCACCACGACCGTCCAGACGATGATGACGGTCCACGGCCGTGCCAGGCTTGCGCTGACGACCTTCCCCGAGCCGAAGGCATGGACGTGCAGCGTCCGCTTCTCGCCCCGCCGCCGCTCGACGAGGATCAGGATCGCGGGGAAGACGAACATCACGCAGAGCAGAAAGATGATGATTCCGGTGCCGGTCAGGAAGCCGAGCTCGGTCATCCCGCGGAACTCGGTGGCGAGGAAGGCGTAGAAGGTCGCCGCGGTCGTCAGAGCACCGACGATGACGCCGGGAAGCGTGTGGCGCATCAAGGTGCGGACGGCACCTTCGACGCTCGCACCGCGGTTGCGCTCGTCGACGAACCGCTCGTACAGCACGGTCATGAAGTCGAGCCCGAGACCAGCGAGGAGGGCCGCGAAACCGGAGCTCGCCATCGAGAGCGTTCCGTACGTGAGCGCGCCGAGGGCGAAGGTGATGATGATCGCGGCGAGCATCGGCGAGCCGGCGTACAGCATCGCGGACGGACGCCGGTACGCGTAGAGATAGAGCAGCAGCACGCCGATCATCGACGTGATGCTGTTGATCGTCATGTCGCGTTTGATGATCTTTTCGTCGTTGGCCGCGATCGCGTAGCCGCCGGTGTACGCGACGACCGGGGCCGGGACGTCGGGGCTCGCGCTGCGGAAGCTCGTCAGGGCCCGTGCAGTGATCTCGCGTGTCTCGGCCATGACATCGCGACTGAACGGCAGGTCCTGCGCCGGGCGGCGCGGCCGGCCGATGATGATCGCCGCGCGGTGGTCCGACGAGACGTAGTAACCGGTGGAGAGGTCGACCTTGAGCCCGCCGCCGGCGCTCTGCACTTTCGCGGCAAAGATCGGAAGGAGATTGAACGGGTCGACCCGGACGATCTCCTTGGCGACCATCGACTGCGGGGTCTGGAGGAGGGCGCGGTTCCGCTCGACCGTCTGGCGGATGCTCTCGTCGGTCAGCTTCTGCCGGACTTCCTCGAGCTGCGCCGGCGTGAGCACCAGCATGGAGTAGGGGAGCACGCGGTCGATGAACGACGCGACGTCCGGGACGCGCCAGGTCACGCCGTCGAGGCGCTCGGACTTGCCCAACTGCTCGCCGATCGAATCGAGGAGAGGGAAGTACGCTGCCGGCTGGGTCCCCTGCGGGAACTCGACGACGACGACGTGGAAGTCGAGAGTCCCGGTCTGCGTCAGCAGGTCACGGAACTCATTGACCTCGCGGTTGGTCTGAGGGATCAGGTTGAGCACGTCGGGGTCGAGCCGGATGCGCGTCGCGACCGCTCCCGAGGCGATGGTGATGACGGCGGCGATGGCAAGCACATGCCACGGTCTCCGCAGCAGCAATTCCGTAAGTCGATCCAGCAGGCGTCCGATCAAAGGGGCTCCTCAGGCGGCGCATCTTAGCGGTCAGGGAGCCTGAGGGCTACCCGGGCATAGTGGCCAGTGGTCAGTGGCCAGTGGTCAGTGGCCAGTGGTCAGTGGCCAGTGGTCAGTGGTCAGTGGTCAGTGGTCAGTGGTCAGTGGTCAGTGGTCAGTGCTTACTCTCAGGGGTAGGGCGGCGGGTCCCATCCGTCCCATTCGTCCGATTCGTCCGATGTCCGCCCCCAGGCCCAAAGCAGAAGGGAGCGGCCTCGCGACCGCTCCCGTTGAAACTGCTGGAACCCTGGAGCTACTTGGCTTCAGGCTTGGCGAACGCGTTCGCTTCGACCTTCGGGTTGATTTCGATCGTCGTCAGCTTGACCTCGCCGGCCTTCTCGCCGCCGCGGGTCATCGTCGACTCGACCGGGAGGTTGATGCCGTCGAACGTCTGCCAACGGGTGTAGTCGGTCGCCGATTCGGCCCCACGCGAGGTCGAGACCGAGCGGAGGACGCGGCCGTTCGAGGCGTCGACGTACCAGCGGGTCGACGAGCCGTCGGCACTGATCTGCACGACCTGCGTCTCGACGTCGCCGACCTTCTCGGTTCCCGTCACGTTGAAGAGGTACTTCGGGTTGGCGAGGTTGCGGAGGACCGTCACCATCTCGGCCTTCATCTCGCCCATCGCGGCGTCGCGCTGCGACGACGGGATGTCCTGCGTTCCCATCGGCGTGATGACGAACGAGGCGTCGGGTGAGAAAACCTGAACGATGAGGCCCATCGGCAGGGTCATCTCGATGCGCTGCGAGCTCGGATAGGCGACGAGCGCGTTCAGCTCGGCGTTCATCGGGCCCTGCGGGGTGACCATGGCCATCGAGCCGATGCGGCGGAGAGACTGGATCGCTTCGAGCTTCGCCTTGCCGCCGACGAAGTCCTGCACCTTCTGCATGAGGGTCTGCGCGGCGGGCGTCGAGGCGGTCACTGCCGGCGCTGCTGGTCCTGCGCCCGCGGCCGCCTTCTTCGCCCCCGGCTCGGGGATCGTGATGTCGATCGGCGTCACTTTGCCGAGCGAGGAGAGCGGCTTCTCGAAGTCCTTCTCCTTGCCGACGACGAGGATCGCGAGCTGGTCCGGCTTGACGTACTTCTGCGCGACGCGCTGGACGTCGGCCGCCGTGACCTTCTCGATCTCGGACGGGTATTTCACGAAGTAGTCGGCGGGGAATCCGTAGAACTCGAGGAGCACCTGCTGGGAGAGTGCCTTCGCGCGCGAGTCCATCGTGAACACGTAGGCGTTGAGGATGGATTCTTTGGCGAGCCCGAGCTCGGCAGGCGTCACCGGGCTGGTCACGAGCGTCGCGATCTCGTCCTTGAGAGCCTGAATCGACTCGAGGGCCGAGCCGCTCTTCGTCGACATCGAGACGCGGAACAGTCCGGGGTGATCCCACGGTGCGCCGACTCCGCCGCTGACGCCGTACGTGAGTCCGCGCTGGGAGCGGAGCTTCTGCATCAGGCGGCCGGAGAAGCCGCCGCTGAAGACCTCGTTCATCACCACGAGTGCGGGATAGTCGGGGTTGTTGCGGACGGTGCCGGGATGGACCATGGCGATGTTCGCCTGCGTCACGTCGTCCTTGGCGACGAAGTAGACGCCGGGCGCCGCGGGTGCGATGGCGAGGTCGGGTTTCGGCGCCTGCGGTCCTTTCGGCCATGAGCTGAACGCCTGTCGGAGCTTCGCTTCGAGTTTGGCAGAGTCGAAGTCGCCGACGAACGCGAGGATGATGTTGTTCGGATGAACGAAACGCTTGTGGAAGGCGAGAAGGTCGCCTCGTGTGACTGAAGCGACGGTGGAGTACTCCTCGACGCGACCGTACGGCGAGTTCTCGCCATAGCCGAGGCGCGCGGCCTCGCGGCTGACGATCCCGCTCGGATCGTCATTGCGGCGCGCGATCATGGTGTTCATCTGCGTCTTGGCGAGGTCGATCTTCTCCTGGCGGAACTCGGGAGCCCGCAGGAGCTCGATCCAAATCGGGAGGACGGTGTCGAAGTCGTCCTTGAGAACGTCCATGCTGACGCTCATCGAGTCGTCGTCGGCGCCGGTCTCGACTCGCGCGGCACGCGCCTCGAGGAACTCGTCGAGTTGATCGCCGGACTTCGTCTTGGTGCCGCCGGTCCGCCATGACTCGTCGAGGATCGACGCCAGGCCGGCCTTGTCGGCTGGAACGTCACGCTCGCCGCCGCGGATCGTCGCCGTGCCACGGATGAGCGGGAGCTCGCGATGCTCCTGCAGGAAGATCACCATCCCGTTCCCGAGCAGGACGCGTTTCGGCTGCGGCAGCTGTACCTTGCGGAGCGGCGGGAACTTGATGTCGCCCGGCTTGTCCACCTGGGCGAAGGCCGGGCCGGCAACGGTGGTCAGCGCGAGCGCCGCTGCAATGGCTGTCTTGCGAAGGGAGATCATTTCGCACCTTCCTTGGCTGCCGCCGGTTTCGCGGCCGCGTTCTCGATGTACGCGACCGTGCGGTTCGTCGGGACGAAGATCTCGTTGGCGATCCGCTTGACGTCGGCCGCCGTGACCTTCTCGATCTTCTCTACCTGGCGGAACAGCTCGCGCCAGTCGCCGGCCTGCGTCTGCGTGATCGCCAGCTGCAGCGCGAGGCCGCTGTTGCTGTCGAGCTGACGCAGCAGGTCCGCCTTCGCGCGCGTCTTGACCGACTGCAGTTCCTCAGCCGGGATGTCCTCGGTCTTGATCCGCTCGATCTCGGCACGGATTCCATCAGCCATTTCGGCCGGCGTGTGACCCGGCGTCGGCACCGCGTAGAAGACGAAAAGGTTCGGGTACTTGTCGCCCGGGAAGCCGTTCATCCCCGCGGCTGCTGCGGCGATCTTCTGGTCCCGGACGAGCGTCTTGTAGAGGCGCGACGTGCGACCGCTCGACAGCAGCATCGAGAGCACGTCGTAGGCGGCGTTGTCGGGATGCGTGACGGACGGACGGTGATAACCCTCGAGGTAGAACGGCTGCGCCGCATCCCTGAGGACGACGGTCTTCTCGGCACGCTGCTGAGGCTCGACGGTGCGGAGAGGCTCCGGCTTCGGCGCGTTCGGCAGCCGGCCGAAGTACTTCTCCATCATCGGCATCACTTCGGCGGTGTTCACGTCTCCCACGACCGAGATGACCATGTTCGACGGAACGTAGTACTTGTTGAAGAACACCTGGGCGTCGGTGGCGGAGAAGCTCTGAAGGTCGGACGGCCAGCCGATGGTCGGCACGCCATACGGATGGGCGATGAACGCCGCCGTGATGAACTGCTCGAAGAGACGCCCGATCGGGTTGCTCTCGGTGCGCATCCGGCGCTCTTCCATGACGACGTCCCGCTCTTTGTAGAACTCGCGGAACACGGTGCGCGCGAAACGTTCGGACTCGAGGTAGGCCCAGAGCTCGAAGCGGTTCGACGGCATCGAGAAGAAGTAGAGCGTCATGTCGGAGGCGGTGCCGGCGTTCATGCCGACGCCGCCGTTGCGGCTGACGATCGTGCTGAACTCATCCTGCACGACGAACTTGTCGGCCTCGGCCATGGCATCGCGCCAGGCCTTCTCGAGCTCCGTGATCTTCGCCTCGTCGCGGCCGACTTCCTGCCGCCGGGCGCCGTCGTACGCCTGGTATGCCCGCTCCACCTTCTGAAGCGCGGCTTTCTCGGCCTTCCAGTCCTTCGACCCGAGACGGTCGGTTCCCTTGAACGCCATATGCTCGAACATGTGTGCGAGGCCGGTGATCCCCGGGACTTCCTGGGCTGAGCCGGCATTGACGACCGTTGCGTACGAGAACACCGGTGCGTCGTGGCGTTCCATGACGATGATCGTCAGACCGTTGTCGAGCTTACGGACCGTCGTCTTTTTTTCGAAGGACGCGAGGTCCTGTGCGTAGGCGCCGACGGATGTCAGCAGCAGCAGCACGAACAGCGACCAGAGTCGCCTGTTAACTTTCATGAATCCCTCCTGGTGGGTCGTCTGAAGACGAACTGCGGGCGAAGCAATGGGCGAGACATTCTACGCGCCAAGGGAGGGACGTGTTTCATTTTTGGTGGGTCGAGGTGAGAAGTATGAAGTATGAAGTATGAAGTATGAAAAAGAGGCACGATATTGATGCTCATTCTTACTTCATACTTCTTACTTCTTCACCCTGTATCCCGCCCTCTCCAGCACGGCGGCGATGGTCGTCACGTGGTCGCCCTGGATCTCGATCTCGCCATCCTTCGCGGTTCCGCCGCTGCCGCACTGCTTCTTGAGTGCTGTGGCAAGCTTGGCCAGTGCTTCTGGCGTGTGCTGGAAGCCGATCGCCATCGTCACCGTCTTCCCGGCGCGCCGCTTCCGGTCGATGCCGACGCGAATCGTCTGCCGCGCCGGCTCGACGTCGGCTTTCGAGGAGAGCTTCCCCTCCTCACGGAATCGTTTCGCCTGTTCGGGATCACTGGTCCAGACGAGCTTCGAGTTAGCCATCGCGGATACTCTACCGCCGTGAGCGACGAGTTCTACAGAGGATGGCGACGGCCCGGTTCGCGCGTGCCGGCGGCTGGCGAAGCGGACGCGGGGGAGTCGCTGGATTACCTTGCCGGCTGGTTTCGGATCTTTCAGTACGTGAAGGGACATCGTTACTCGACCGACGATGTCCTGACCGCGTGGTACGGCACGCTCTGCGCGCCGCGGGTCGAACGAGCTGCCGATCTCGGGTCGGGGATCGGCTCCGTCGCGCTCATCGTGGCCTGGCGCCTCCCGGGCGCCGCGATGGTGACGGTCGAGGCGCAGGAGATGTCGATCCGCCTGGCGCGGAAGAGCGTCCGCTACAACGGAGTCGAATCTCGTTTCACGCTGCTGCACGGCGACCTGCGCGATCTCACGCTCTTCGAAGGCCTGGAGCCTTTCGACCTGGTCACCGGCTCGCCCCCTTATTGGCCGCAGGGGACGGCGACCGAAGCGGATCATCCGCAGGCGATCCCTGCGCGGGTGGAGGTCCGCGGAGGCGTGGCCGACTATGCGGCGACGGCGGCGAAGATCCTCGCGCCGGGCGGCGTCTTCGCGTTCGTGTTTCCGACGATTCAGCGGGAGCGCGCGCTCGAGGGTCTCTCCGAAGCCGGCCTCGTGCTCGTCCGCTCGCGCGAGGTGATCTTCAAGGAAGGCGAGCCGTCGGTGGTCACGCTGTTCGCTGCGTCGCGGCGCGAGGACATCCCGTCGACGTTCGAGCCGTTCATCGAGCCGCCTCTCACGATCCGCACGGCAGACGGCGGCGTCGATGGTGAGTACTCCGCGATCCGCATGAGCTTCGGCTTTCCGCCCGGGAACGTGCCGTGACGCACGACGGGTCACCACAGAGGCACAGAGAGCACAGAGGTGCACAAAGGAAGCTGGGCGGGCGATCTACTCTGTGTACCTCTGTGCTCTCTGTGCCTCTGTGGTGAAAGCGTCGCGCCGATAGAAAACGGCCGACGCGTTTTCGCGCCGGCCGTCAGGATCGAACCGGTTGTGCAGCGGGATCAGTACGAGCTCTCGGTCACACCGTCCGGCGTGTCGGTCGTCCGCTTGGCCGAGTAGTCGAACGACCAGCCGGTGAGCAGGCCGACGACGAACCAGGCGAGGATCAGTGCGCCGATCGAGAAGATCGTGTCGCCGATCGCGCGGAGCCACCGCAGGTTCTGCATCAGCGGTGTCTGGAGGAACTCCGCCGAGCGCGCGTACCAGACGCCGTGGTCCACCGCAGCGATCGCCTGGAGGATGCCGATCGGGAGGAGGCTGAGCAGCGCCATGAGCGCCAGGCCGATGTTGATGAACCAGAACGCGAGGCCGATCGGCCGCTCACGCCACACGAGGCCCGGACGCATCGCCCGGAAGCAGAAGAGCGTGAGGCCGAGGCCGAGCATGCCGTACACCCCGAACAACGCGGTGTGCCCGTGCAGCGGCGTCAGGTTCATCCCCTGCACGTAGTAGAGCGCGACCGGCGGGTTGATGAGGAAGCCGAACAGACCGGCGCCCACCAGGTTCCAGAACGCGACCGCGATGAAGAAGTAGATCGGCCACTTGTACGCCGGGACCCAGCGTGCCTGCGGCGTGCCGCGCGAGAGCTTCAGGTTTTCCCAGGCCTCGAAGCCGACGAGGCAGAGCGGGACGATCTCCAGCGCGCTGAACACGGCCCCGAGCGCGAGGATCGAGTTCGGCATGCCGGTGAAGTAGAGGTGGTGGAACGTGCCGAGGATGCCGCCACCGAGGAAGATGATCGTCGCGAAGAGGACGGCCTTCGTCGCGCGCTCGATCTTCAGCAGACCGAGGCGGGTGAAGAGGAAGGCGATGACGACGGTCGCGAAGACCTCGAAGAAGCCTTCGACCCAGAGGTGGACGACCCACCAGCGCCAGTATTCCGCCACGGCGACGTGCGAACGCTGCCCGTACATCAGGCCCGCCCCGTAGAACATCGGAATCGCGACCGCGGAGACCGTGAAGAGCATCAGCAGCGAGCGGCTGCTGTCGCGGCGGGCGAGCGCCGGCCGGATCCCGCGCCACATGAGCCAGAGCCAGAAACAGAGGCCGCCGAACAGGGCGATCTGCCACACGCGGCCAAGGTCCACGTACTCGTATCCCTGCGAGCCGAACCAGAACCAGAGGTTGCCGAGCTTCTGCTTGATGCCGAGCCACTCGCCGGTCATCGAGCCGAGGACGACGAGCACCACGGCGCCGAAGAGGATGTTGACGCCGAGCCGCTGACCCTTCGGCTCTTTCCCCGCGATCGCCGGGACGATGTAGAGACCGGTCGCGAGCCACGAGGTCGCGATCCAGAAGATGCCGAGCTGCAGGTGCCAGGTCCGCGCGATCGAGTAGGGGAGGATCTGGTCGATCGGGATGCCGAAGAAGGCCGAGCCCTCGACGCCGTAGTGCGCGACGAGGCCGCCCATGCCGAGCTGCAGGATCCAGAGGGCAGCCGCGGTGAGGAAGTACTTGATGGTCGCGCGCTGCGACGGTGTGGAGGTCGCGCCGAGGAGCGGATCGCTCGTCGGCATGTCGTCGTTCCCGTGGTCTTCCTCGTCACGATTCGCCGCGTAGAACCAGACCAGAGCGCCGATCCCGGCGAGCAGGAGGATGACGCTCGCGATCGACCACATGATCGCCGCCGTCGACGGACGGTTCGAGATCAGGTCCTCGGGCGGCCAGTTCTGCGTGTAGGTCACCGTGTTGTTCGGACGGTTGGTCGACGACGACCACGCCGTCCACCAGAAGAAGGCGACCATCTCGCGCATCTTCGTGGCGTCAGTCATCGTCCCCCTCGGAATTGCGTACTCGGTGCGCCCTTCGCCGAAGACGCTCGCGTAGTGCGAGGTCAGCTGGTCGAAGGCCGCGGCGCGCTCCGGCGTCACGGTGATCGTCCCGGTCGCCGGGTCGTACGTGTTCCGCCGCGTCGCCTCCTCGAGCTCCGCGCGGAGGGAGGCCTGCTCGCCGACCGGAAGCGCGGTGAACGAGCCGCCCGCCTGCCTGTCGAGCGTGAGGGTCAGCTCGCGGTGGAGATAGTCGGCAGTCCAGTCCGGGGCCACGTAGGCGCCGTGCCCCCAAATCGAGCCGATCTCCTGGCCGCCGAGCGACTGCCAGACGTTCTGGCCGTTCTGGATCTGTTCGCCCGTGAACAGCACCGTGCCGTCGGTCGTCACGACTTTCGTCGGAATCGGCGGGGCCGACTTGATGCCCTTGTACCCGGCGACGCCGAGCACCGTGAAGGACGCCACGACGACGACGATCAGGGTGATCCAAAGTTTGCGGTATTGCATTCCGTTCCTTTCAGATGAGCGCATGGCGGTCATCCTGTCTGCGAGCGATTCTCGTCAGGAGCCGCGGCATGCGGCATGACTGAAGTCATACGGGACTGGAAGTTGTCTATTTGATGGAGGATGGGGAGCGAATGGGACAGATGGGACCCTCCCGCCCCAGGGTGGGCGGGGTCCCATAGGTCCCATAGGTCCCATAGGTCCCATAGGTCCCATAGGTCCCATAGGTCCCATAGGTCCCATAGGTCCTATGGGTCCCATAGGATCCAGCGAGTTTTTCTTCCACCCCCCTGCACCCACCCGGCCGATGCCTGCGTATAGAGCGAACAGAATGACCGCAGCCGTTCCGCAAGTCGCCTGCTTCGAGCCTCCCGCGGTGCTGGTCCGCGCCCGGGAGGGGGACCACGAAGCGTTCCGCGAGATCATCACCGCGCACCAGGCGATGGTCTTCAGCCTTGCGCTGCGGTTCTTCAACGATCGGGGGCGGGCGGAAGAGATCGCGCAGGACGTCTTCCTGCAGCTCTATCGCAGCGTCGACTCGATCGAGTCGGACTCGCATCTGGTGTTCTGGCTGCGGCAGGTGACGACCCGCCGCTGCATCGACGCAGTCCGTCGCGCACGGCTTCGCGCCGTTCCGCTCGACGACGTCGGCGAGCTGCGCGCGGTCGACGCACCGGCCGACCCGCTGCTCGACCGCAAGCTGCGGGCGCTGATCGCGGAGCTGCCGGACAAGCAGAAGACGATCGTCACACTTCGTTATCAGGAAGACCTCGATCCCTCGGAGATCTGCCGGATCGTCGGCCTTCCGGTGAACACGGTGAAAAGCCACTTGCACCGCGCACTGCAGTCGCTGCGCAAGAGGTTGGGAGACTCCAGGCCATGAACGAGCAGGACATCAGACACGCGTTGCAGAGCGAGTCGCCGGACCCTGGTTTCGCGGACCGGGTGATGGGCCGCATCGAAGCCGGCAGGCCGCGCGGCAATCGAGGCTGGTGGCGAGCGGCCGCCGCTTCCGTGGCGCTCGTCGCGCTGATGAGCGGC
>JBAQWH010000027.1:0-2255 GCA_049298815.1 Thermoanaerobaculia bacterium
GTGCACGACCGTGTGCAGGTCGCGCGCGGCGGCAGCCGCCTCGGCGACGATCTCGTCCGACACGGTGAACGACGCGTGCAGGCCGACCGCTCCGCGCACGAGCTTGCTCCGCCTCGTCGCGATGAACCGCCGGCACTCCTGCACGCCCTGCAACCCTTCATGGCGCCCGCCGTTCCGCTCGGTCGCGCCGTAGCAGAGCAGCGCGCGGATCCCGAGCTCCTCGCAGACGTCCGCGAGGATGTCGAGCGAGCCTTCGATCAGCGACGGCGACTCGTGATGGTCGATCAGGACGGACGTGCCGGCGAGCAGTGATTCGGCGACGTAGTAGCGGGCCGCCGCACGAAGGGAGTCAGCGTCGAGCGCCCGGTCGAGACGCCACCAGATGCGCTCGAGGATCTCCACGAAGCTCTCCGGCTTCTGCAACGGAGGAGGCATCCCCAGCGGCGCGAGGCCGCTGTAGAGGTGGGTATGCGCGTTGACCGCGGCCGCCTCACGCATGTGCCGGTTCCGCCTTCCTGTTCCTGAGGCCGAGGCCGATCGCGCGCGCCGCCGGAGAGTCGCGCATCGGAAGCTCGCAGCGACGGATCCCGTCGAACATCGCAAGCGCTCCGGCCACTGCGGGCGCCGTCGGCACGAGGCCGATCTCCCCCACGCCCTTCGCGCCGAACGGGCCCTCGGGATGCGGGTCCTCGACGAGGATCACCTCGACCTTCGGCATGTGGCGCGCGCGCAGCACGCCGAGCTCGCGCAGCTTGTGCGTCACCGGCATCCCCTCTTCGCACGGCAGATCTTCGGTGAGTGCGTAACCGAGGCCCATGTGGACGGCCCCTTCGATCTGACCTTCGCAGAGGGTCGGGTTGAGCGCGCGGCCGACGTCATGCGCCGCGATGAAGCGGTCGAGCTTCCCTTCCGCATCGAGGATGCAGACCTGCGTCGCGAAGCCAAACGCCGTATGCGTCTTGATCCTGCCGGCCGCCTGTCCCGGCGCGGTCGTGTCGTCGACGAGGAAGTCGCCCGCATAGACCTTGCCGCGCAGCGCCTCGAGCGAGCCGTGTCCCTCGAGGTCGGCCTTCAGCTTCTCCGCGGCGATCATCGCCGCGCGTCCGGAGAACAGCGTCGCCCGCGATCCGGTCGTCTGGCCGCAGCCGAGGTCGAACGTCGAGTCGACCTTTGGCCGGAAGGTCGCGGGATCGAGGCCGGTCACTTCGACCGCGCACTGGATCAACACCGTCAGGAGCCCCTGTCCCATCTCCGTGTAGCCGTTGTAGAGCGAGATCGTCCCGTCGTCCTCGACCGCGAGCCGCACCTTCCCCCACTCCTTCGCGCCGTTGCCGATGCCGGAGTTCTTGAGGCCGCACGCGATGCCGACGGCGCGTCCACTGCTGCGCGCCTCGTAGTAGCGATCCTTCACGGCGAGCAGGGTCTTCTTCAGTCCGACCGACGACTCGAAAACCTGTCCGGTCGTGAAGGTGTCGCCAACCTCGACCGCGTTGCGCCACCGCATCTCCCATCCGTCGAGTCCGCATTTCTCCGCGAGGAGGTCGAGGCAGCCCTCCATGGCGAAGTGCGCCTGGTTCGCACCGAAGCCGCGCATCGCGCCGCACGGGGGGTTGTTCGTCGCGACGGCGAGCGCCTCGACGTCGACGTTGGTGACGCGATACGGCCCACACGCGTGCCCCGCGGCCCGCTCGAGGACCTTCGCGCCGACCGATGCGTAGGCGCCGGTGTCGCCGGCCATCCGCGCGCGCACGGCGGTGAGATGACCCTGCGCATCACAGCCGACCGTGTACTCCATCCGGATCGGGTGCCGCTTCGGGTGCAGTCGCACCGACTCTTCGCGCGTGAGCGTGATCTTCACCGGCCGCTTCGTCAGCCAAGCCATCAGCGCGGCCTGCGACTGGACGGACATGTCTTCTTTGCCGCCGAACGCTCCGCCGTTCGGGACGAGCTCCACGTGAATCCGCTCTTCCGGAACGCCGAGGAAGCTCGCGACCTGGCGGCGGTCGTCGAAGACCCCCTGCCCACCGCTGAAGAGGTGAATCCGCCCGTCGGGGAGCGGCTCGGCGAGCGCGCTCTCGGTCTCGAGGAACAGGTGCTCGATCCGCTGCGTCTGCCACGTTCCCGTGACCACGTGCGCACTCGCCGCGAGCGCGGCCTCGGTGTCGCCGCGCCGGATGACCGTCTTCGAGAGGAGGTTCGGATACGCGGGATTCACCTGCGGCGCTCCCGCGCGGAGCGCGTCGTCGGTGGTGAGC
>JBAQWH010000028.1:0-2696 GCA_049298815.1 Thermoanaerobaculia bacterium
CACTCGGACGTCTGCGAGGCGGAAGCGATCGCGGGCGACGTGACGGCCGCGACGCCCGCCTACCGGACGACCGCCTGGTCGATGTCTGCGGACATCAAGGTGCAGGAGGACGTGGTCGGCCGGATCACCGTCGGCTATCGCGAGGAACGGCCTCCCGCCGACGAGGGCCCTTTCCTCGCGGAGGAGCGGAAGCTGCTGAACACGATCGCGGACCGCGTCGCGCGGCGCGTCCAGCACGACGACCTGCGGCGCGTGTTCGAGCAGCACCAGCGCGCGAGCACCACCGTCGAGTGGCGGATCATCGTCGACCTCCTCCGCCACACCGATCCGAAGCTTCTCGGCCGCGTGACCCGCAAGATGCTCTATCACCTGGTCTTCACCGGGATCCACGAGGCGAAGCGGATCATCGAGGAGCTCAACCTCTCGATCCGCCGCGGGATCGACGACGAGAACCGGCCGATGGCCCGCGCCGCGGGACGCAACCTCCTCGAGGTCAGCGAGGAGATCTTCGGGATCGCGGCGGACTCGATGCCCGAGCGCGAGATCCTGGGGAACATTCACAAGTGGATCCGTGAAGACCGCTCCGGATTCCTCGTGCGCGTCCTCGAGAACCCCGCCTCGTCGCTCGCCGAGATCACGAACGCCGTCGAGCGCTTCCACCACCTCGGGCCGGTCGAGCTGTCGCAATCCCGCGAGCGCGCGTTCCGCGTCTCGCTCATCCGCCGCTTCCTCAGCGACCACCCCGACTACATCACCGCGGCCAGGGACCACCTCACCGTCGACGACTTTTACGTCATGCTCCGCCGCGTCATCCACCCGACCGGGAGCCACGGAAAGGTGGGGGGGAAGGCGGCCGGCCTCGTGCTCGCCTCGCACGTGCTGCAGAAGTCCCAGAACCCGCTTCTCGCGGCGGTCAAGACGCCGAAGACCTGGTATCTCACCTCCGACGTCATCCTGAACTTCATCGACGCCAACGACCTCGAGGAGCTGATCGAGATCAAGTACGAAGACATCGAGCACGTGCGGCAGGAGTACCCGTACATCGTCAACGTCTTCAAGAACTCGCCGCTCCCGCCGGAGATCATCAACGGGCTCTCGGTCGCCCTCGACGACCTCGGCGACCGGCCGGTGATCGTCCGGAGCTCGAGCCTGCTCGAGGACCGTCTCGGGACCTCGTTCGCCGGCAAGTACAAGAGCCTCTTCCTCGCGAACCAGGGGTCGAAGCCGGACAGGCTCGCTGCGCTCGTCGACGCGATCACCGAGGTCTTCGCCTCGACGTTCGGCCCCGACGCGATCGAGTACCGCACCGAGCACGGCCTCGTCGACTTCCACGAGGAGATGGGCATCCTGATCCAGCAGGTCGCAGGCACGCGCGTCGGCAAGTACTTCCTGCCGGCGTTCGCAGGCGTCGGGTTCAGCAACAACGAGTTCCGGTGGTCGCGCCGGCTGCGCCGCGAGGATGGGCTGATCCGGATGGTGCCGGGACTCGGGACCCGCGCGGTCGACCGCGTGTCCGACGACTATCCGATCCTCCTCGCGCCGGGACAGCCGTCGCTGCGGCCGAACGTCACGCGGGACGAGAAGATCCGCTACTCGCCGCGCATGGTCGACGCCATCAACCTCGAGTCGAACGCGCTCGAGACGGTCGAGGTCAGCGAGCTGCTGAAGGAATGCGCGGACGAGTACCCGCTCCTCCGTCAGCTCGTCTCGATCATTCGCGAGGACCGGGTCGAGCAGCCCGGCCCGCTGGACATCGACTCCGCGCCGGAGGACCTCGTGATGACGTTCGACGGCCTCATCACGCGGACTACCGTCGTCGAGCAGTTGCGGGCGATGCTCGAGACGCTCCAGGGCGTGCTGCGGATCCCGGTCGACATCGAGTTCGCGCACGACGGACGCGACATGTACCTCCTGCAGTGCCGGCCGCAGAGCTACGCGGTCGAGACCCAGCCGTCGCAGATCCCGCACGACGTGCCGGCCGAGCGGATCCTCTTTTCCGCGCATCGCCACGTGTCGAACGGCGCGGTGAATGGCGTCACCCACATCGTCTACGTCGACCCGCAGAAGTACTCCGAGATCACCGACCGCGCCGACCTGCTGATGGTCGGACGCGTGGTCGGCCGCCTGAACACCCTCCTGCCGAAACGGCAGTTCATCCTCATGGGTCCGGGGCGGTGGGGGAGCCGCGGCGACATCCGCCTCGGCGTCAGCGTCACCTACTCGGACATCAACAACACGGCGATGCTCGTCGAGATCGCGCGCAGGAAGCGCGACTACGTCCCGGAGCCGTCGTTCGGGACCCACTTCTTCCAGGACCTCGTCGAGGCGGGGATCCGCTATCTGCCGCTGTATCCGGACGAACCGGGCGTTGCGTTCAACGAGGAGTTCCTCATGAGCGCCGTAAACGCCCTCACCGACTTCACACCGGAGTTCGGCGCGTACGCGGACCTGATCCGCGTCGTCGACGTCGGACGCGCGACCGACGGCCTGACCCTTCAGGTCCTGATGAACGGCGAGACCGACGAGGCGATGGCACTCTTCGCGTAATGGACGGTCTTTGGACGGCGGGCGTCTCGCCCGCGGCCGCCGGGCGTCCCGCCCGGCGGCGAATGGGTCGCTCGCACAATCACGCCGCCCCGACCTCTGCCGCCGGAGAGCGGACTTCAGTCCGCCGCGTCCGGACTTCAGTCCGGACG